>NZ_JASBOH010000016.1:0-52314 GCF_039907205.1 Corynebacterium sp. c25Ua_47
GTTTTGGGTTTGTTCAGTATTTTCTGGTCTTGAACAGGGTGGAAAACGCAAGGCCAAGCCAGTAGGTTTGAATCATGTCACGTTTTAGCCCACTGAATTGGCCCGTTGTGCGCCAAATCCGGAACAAGGATGCCTTCGGCCGCGACGTGTCCACGCAGTCGGCTAAGAGTGAAGACCTGCGCGGACGCACCGTTGACGCGGACCGCGTCGTCCAGTCGGTCTGCCCCTACTGCGCAGTGGGTTGTTCTCAGCGCGTTTATGTCAAGGATGACCGCGTCATCCAAATCGAGGGCGACCCAGATTCCCCGATTTCCCGCGGCCGCCTGTGTCCCAAGGGCTCTGCGTCTGAGCAGCTCATTAATTCCTCGACCCGCATCACCACGATCAAGTACCGAGCTCCCTATGCCACCGAGTGGCAGGAGCTCGACGAAGAAACCGCGATGGATATGATCGCGGACCGTTTCGTGGAGGCGCGCGCGAGGCACTGGGAGGACGTCGATAAGCATGGGCGTCGTCTCAACCGCACCATGGGCATTGCGGGCCTGGGTGGTGCGACGCTGGATAATGAGGAGAACTACCTTATCAAGAAGCTGTTTACCGCCACCGGCGCCATTCAGGTGGAAAACCAGGCGCGTATATGACACTCCGCCACTGTTCCTAGTCTAGGAACGTCGTTTGGCCGCGGCGGCGCAACCCAACCGCTGCAGGATATGGCGAATGCGGACTGCATCGTCATCGAGGGTTCTAATATGGCGGAATGCCACCCCGTGGGATTCCAATGGGTCGTGGAAGCCAAGAAGCGTGGTGCGCGCATTATCCACGTGGATCCGCGCTACACACGTACGTCTGCCTTTGCGAACCGTCACATCGGCATTCGCGGAGGCACGGACGTGGTGTTGCTCGGCGCGATTATCAAGTACGTGCTGGATAATGACCTGTATTTCCACGATTACGTGGTGAATTACACGAACGCGGCGTCGATCATCTCGCCGGATTTCCAGGACACCGAGGATTTGGAGGGCTTGTTCTCCGGGTACGACGCAGAGAAGGGCAAGTACGTCACGGACTCGTGGCAGTACGTGCGAAAGCCTGAGGGCTCCTCGTGGAACGTGGAGAAGGACATGACGCTGGAGGATCCGAATACGGTCTTCCAGATTCTCAAGCGCCACTACTCGCGCTACACCCCGGAGATGGTGGAAGAGACCTGTGGCATTTCGCCGGAGGACTTCTACTACTTGGCGGACTCGATTGCGCAGAACTCCACCCCGGAGCGCACTACGTGCTTCGCCTACGCGCTGGGCTTTACCCAGCACACCCTGGGTGCACAGTTCATCCGTACCGCGGCGATCCTGCAGCTGCTCATGGGCAACGTGGGCCGACCTGGCTCGGGGATCATGGCTTTGCGCGGGCACGCCTCGATTCAGGGATCGACCGATATTCCGACCCTCTTTAACTCGCTGCCGGGCTACCTGCCCATGCCGCACGCGGATCAGGAGACCTGGGAAGATTACCTGGATTCCTTCCGGCAGGAAGACCAGAAGGGTTTCTGGCAGCTGGGTGAGAACTACGCGGTCTCGCTCATGAAGTCCTACTGGGGCGACGCCGCAACCAAGGAAAATAACTGGGGTTTTGACCTCATGCCGCGCCTGTCCGGTGCGCACTCGACGTATGAGACCTTGTTGGCCATGCTGCGCAAGGAGGTGGAAGGCTACTTTGTCTTTGGCCAGAACCCGGCGGTGGCGCAGTCCAACGGCGGCATGCAGCGCCGCGGGCTCGCCTCGCTGAAGTGGCTGGTTGTCCGCGATTTCCAGGAGATTGAAACGGCAAGTTTCTGGAAGGATTCGCCGGAAGTCAAGAACGGCGAGCTCAAGACCGAGGAGATTGCCACCGAGGTCTTCCTCATGCCGGCGGCAACGCACGTGGAGAAGTCCGGAACCTTTACCCAGACTCAGCGCATGGTGCAGTGGCGCTTCCAGGCGACTCCGCCGCCGGGCCAGGCCCGCAGTGAGGCCTGGTTCTTCTACCAGCTGGGCAAGAAGATTCGGGCGCGCCTCGCGGATTCAACTGATCCGCGCGATCTGCCGATCAAGTCTGTCACCTGGGACTACACCGAGGATGAGCACGGCGATCCAAGCTCGGATGAGATTCTGCGTGAGATCAACGGCTACTACCTTGATGGGCCTAAGAAGGGCCAGCTTTTGCCGGCCTTTACGGAGATGCGGGCCGACGGTTCCACCTCCGGCGGCTGCTGGATCTACACCGGCGTGTACAAGGACGGTATCAACCATGCCGCGAAGAAGGTTCCGGGTTCGGAGCAGAATGAAGTAGCACTCGACTGGGGTTGGGTCTGGCCGGCCAACCGCCGCATTCTGTATAACCGCGCCTCCGCCAAGCCGGATGGCACTCCGTGGTCGGAGCGCAAGAAGTACATTTGGTGGGACGAGGACCAGGGCAAGTGGGTCGGCGATGATGTCCCGGACTTCCCGGTGACCAAGCGCCCGGACTACGTCGCGCCTGTCGACGCCGTCGGCCCCGACGCCCTGGACGGTGATGATCCCTTCATTATGCAGCCGGATGGCTTGGGTTGGCTGTTCGCGCCGAAGGGGCTGTCCGACGGACCGCTGCCGACTCACTACGAGCCGCAAGAATCACCGGTGCACAACGCGCTGTACAAGCAGCAGCAGTCACCGACGCGCCTGACTATCAAACGCGCGGACAACCTTTCCCGCCCCGAGCCAGGGGAGCGGGGCGAGGACGTGTTCCCGTTTGTCTTCTCCACCTACCGTCTGACGGAGATGTACACCTCGGGCGCGATGTCACGCCGCCTGCCTTACTTGGCGGAGTTGCAGCCGGGGCTCTTCTGCGAGGTGGACAAGGAACTGGCCGCCAAGCGTGGATTGGTCAACGGCGAGTGGGCCACCATCGTGTCCCCGCGCGGCGTCATCGAGGCTCAGGTTTTGGTGACGGACCGCATGGAGATGCTCACCATCAATGGTGAGGACTTCCACCAGATCGGCTTGCCGTATCACTACGGAGAATCGGAGACCACCGAGGTGGCCGGCGATGGCGCCAACGACTTGTTGGGCCTGACCCTAGAGCCGAACGTGTTCATCCAGAACTCCAAGGTGGGGGCATGCGATATCCAGCCGGGCCGCCGTCCGCGTGGCGAAGCACGCGTCAAGCTGTTGCGCGAATACCAA
Organism: Corynebacterium sp. c25Ua_47; assembly: GCF_039907205.1. Classification (NCBI taxonomy): domain Bacteria; kingdom Bacillati; phylum Actinomycetota; class Actinomycetes; order Mycobacteriales; family Corynebacteriaceae; genus Corynebacterium; species Corynebacterium sp. c25Ua_47. The sequence goes on from NZ_JASBOH010000016.1 coordinate 3,201, forward strand.
GAGCGGGCGCACCTCACTGTAGATTCGGGTAACCGGATCCTCGATGTCTCAGACGCTTTCAGCACGGAAGAGAACACTGCTTCTGCAGAAAACACTGGTGATGATTCCACAGCTGGCAACGAAGCGGACTACGAAGGCAAAGAAAGCTAAGGAGGACTCATGGCGAATTTCTTGACCGAAAAGGCCGATCGACACGGCTATGAGACCTATCAGCGAATGGCGTTCTTTACCGATACCTCGGTATGTATCGGCTGCAAGGCCTGCGAGGTGGCGTGCAAGGAATGGAATCGCAACCCGGTGGAGGGTTATGCGGTCACCGGTAATTCCTATGACAACACCGGTGGGCTAGGCGCGAATACGTGGCGCCACGTGGCTTTCATCGAGCAAAACAACGAGCGTATTGAGCAGGCACGCGAGGACGGGCGCAAACTTGTCTCGCTGGGCCTGCCCACGGTGTCCGCACCGAGCGTCACCCCAGATACCGATGATTTTCGCTGGCTCATGTCCTCCGACGTGTGCAAGCACTGCACCAATGCTGGATGCTTGGACGTGTGCCCGACGGGCGCGCTCTTTCGCTCTGAGTTCGGCACCGTCGTGGTGCAGGATGATGTGTGCAATGGCTGCGGTACGTGCGTGGCCGGGTGTCCCTTCGGCGTCATTGAGCGCCGCGATGACGGCGGCGTGACGCTCAAGGCAGACAAGACCGCCACCGTGGATTATGAGGTCCCGGATCATGCGGGCGTCAACGTTCTGGCCAAGCTGAAGCAGCTGAAACCCCAGGGACCTGACCACATGCCGGGGCAGGCGATGCCGATCAAGAACTTGGGCGTGGCCCAGAAGTGCACCATGTGTTATGACCGACTCAAGATCGGCGAGCAGCCCGCGTGCGCCAAGACGTGCCCGACGGATTCCATCCAGTTCGGCCCTTACGAGGAGATGCTCGCTGCTGCGCAGGAGCGTGTGCGCGTCCTGCACGAGCAGGGGCTGACGGAGGCTCGTCTCTACGGCGCCAATTCCCAGGATGGGGTCGGTGGAACGGGTTCTATTTTCCTGTTGCTCGATTCCCCAGAGGTCTACGGGCTGCCGCCGGATCCACGCGTGCCCACGGCGGATTTGCCGCAGATGTACAAGACCGCAGTGAAAGCTATCGGAGGAATGGCGCTGGCCGTGGCCGGGGCATTCATGTTGGGAGGCCGCAAATGAGCGAATTTGATGAGTATCGCCCGCCCCAGGAGCCGCGGCGCCGGCGCGGCGGCAAGAAGCGCCGGCGTGGACGAGTCGGCGCTGGGGCACAGGATGGTTCCAAAGAAGAGCGTATGGCGGAGGACTTCGAGTTCTCCTCGTATTACGGCAAGCCCGTAGTCAAGGCCCCGCCGTGGGAGTGGCCCATCGGCGGCTATCTCTTCCTCGGCGGCGTGGCCGGCGGTTCTGCGATGTTGGCCGCCGGTGCCCAGGCCACGGGGAACGCACCGCTGAAACGCTCGACGCGGCTGACGGCTTTCTCCGCGGCGTCGGTAGGCTCGGTCTTTTTGGTGCTCGACCTCGGCCGCCCAGAGCGCCTGCTCAACATGTTCCGCGTCTTCAAGGTGACCTCGCCGATGTCCATCGGCTCGTGGATCCTGGGCAGCTTCGCTTCCGCCGCGGCCCTGCCGGCGGTCGTGGAAGCGGACGCACTGGTCGGCGGTGTGCTGCCGAAGCCGCTTCGCCGCCTCCTCGATACGGCGGCGGGTCCAGCAGGCGCTGTCGCCGGCGTGCTTGGTGGCCCGCTGGCGGGCTACACGGCGGTGCTGTTGGCCAACACGTCAAACCCGACGTGGAATGACGCGAAGAAGCATCTGCCTTATGTGTTCGTGTCCTCGGCTTCGGCGGCGGCGTCGGGCGCCGCCATGGTCTTCACACCGGTGGAGAATGCTGGCGCGGCACGAGTACTCGGTATCACTGCCGCGGCGACCGATCTGGCCGCGACCCGTGTCATGGAAGCGAACATGGAGCCCGAGCCTCTGCGTCCGCTGCACGAAGGCACGCCCGGGAAACTCATGAAGGCCTCCGAGGCGCTCATTGCCGCGGGCGGGGTGGGAACCGCAATCGCGTCGGTCACAAAGTCGCGCGCGGTGTCGGTGGTCTCCGGCCTGGCACTTCTGGCGGGTTCTGCCTGCACGCGTTTCGGCGTGCTCAATGCGGGGCTGGAGGCGGTGAAGGACCCCGCGACAAGCATCGGCCCGCAGAAGCGCCGTGCTGAGGCCCGCCGCCAGACAGAAGGCCTCACGCACTCGACGGTGACTAGCGGATAGTAATGCGCGCCTCACCCGTCACGGTGCGCCCAATGACCGGATAGCCAGGAACCTCGCCGATGACCAGCAGGCCACCCGAGGTTTGGGCATCGGCGAGGAAGACCAAGTCCTCTTCGCTCAAGTCTGAGTCGAGGTGGGGGCGGACCCAATCCAGGTTGCGGCGCGAGCCGCCCGGGATGAAGCCCTCCGCCAGGGCCTCCATGGCGCCGTCCACCGCAGGAACAGCGGAAAAATCCAGCTCCGCACCAATACCGGAGGCGCGGCACATCTTGTAGAGGTGGCCCAGAAGCCCGAAGCCGGTGACGTCCGTAGCCGCGCGCACGCCCGCGGCTACGGCGGCCGCGGCAGCGTCGCGGTTGAGCGTGGTCATGGAATCCACCGCGGCCTGGGAGACTTCACCGGTGGCCTTGTGCTTGTTATTGAGGATGCCCACACCAATCGGTTTGGTCAGCGTGATGGGCAGGCCCGCCTCGGCGGCGTCGTTGCGCATAATCTTGTCGGGGTGGACGATGCCCGTGGCAGCCAAACCATACGTGGGCTCCGGGGCAGTGATGGAGTGTCCACCAGTAATGGAGATCCCTGCCTCGCTGGCCACATCCATGCCACCGCGCAGGACTTCGCGCAAAATGTCGAGGCCGAGCTTCTCGCGCGGCCAGCCCACGAGGTTGATGGCGGTGATGGGAGTGCCGCCCATGGCGTAGACGTCGGAAAGCGCATTGGCTGCCGCCACCCGGCCCCAGTCATAGGGGTCGTTGAGCATCGGGGTGAAGAAGTCCGCGGTGGAGATGACCGCGAGGCCGTTTGGGATGCGCACGGCGGCGGCATCGTCGCCGTCGTCAAGCCCGACCAGCACGTTGGGGTCCGCGGTGCCCACGAGGCCCGCGACGGCCGATTCGAGCTCTCCCGGAGGAATCTTGCAGGCGCAGCCGCCACCGGCGGCAAAGGAGGTAAGTGTGATGTCAGACATGGGGGCCATTCTAGCCGCGTGTATGGTGAGCAGACGGAGGCGTACGTGTCCTGGTGGGCGCCCCGGTCTTCAAAACCGGTGAGGCCGAGTATCTCGGTCTGGCAGGTTCGATTCCTGTCCGTCTCCGCCATTAGCGCAGCTAGGAGGAACTTTGATGACTGACCCCCGCCGCTTCATCCCGAAGATGGATGAAATCCTCCAGTACCCAGCGGTGCAGGACGCCCACCAGCGCTTGGCCCCGCACTCGGTCCGGGCGACCATCGATGCCGTGCTTGCCGACGCCCGCTCCGGCTCCCTCGACCCCACCCGCATTCAAGAGGAGCTGGCCGACAGGCTGGAAGTAGCACAGCCCTATTCCTTGCGCCGCGTCATTAACGCCACGGGCGTGATCATCCACACGAACCTGGGCCGCGCCCCTTTGCCGCCGGCAGCGGTGGATGCGCTCGTGGCAGCAGCTGGCTATACGGACGTTGAGATGGATTTAGACAGCGGCCTGCGCTCACGGGATAGAGGGCGCGCGGCAGTCGACGCTGTCTTGGCTGCCTGCCCCGGCGCGGAGGATGCGCTGGTGGTCAACAACGGGGCCTCTGCGCTGTTGCTGGCGACCGCTGCCTTGGCCCCGGGCAAGGAGGTCATCATTTCCCGCGGCGAACTTATTGAGATTGGTGCGGGCTTCCGTCTGCCGGAGCTCATCGAGTCCACGGCCACACGGCTGCGGGAGGTGGGCGCGACGAACCGCACCCACGTGGCGGACTACGAGCGGGCGCTCGGGGAGAACACCGGGGCGATTCTCAAGGTGCATCCCTCGAACTTCTTGATCAGTGGGTTTACGTCTTCTGTGCCGGTTGCAGACCTGCGCAGACTCACAGATCTGCCGCTCATCGTGGATATCGGCTCAGGGTTGCTCGCACCCGATGAGGTGCTTCCTGAGGAACCCTCCGCCAGCGAGGCTCTTCGGGATGGCGCGGACGTAGTGCTCTTCTCGGGGGATAAACTCCTCGGCGGACCGCAAGCCGGCGTGCTTGTGGGAAAGAAGGAAGCGATCGCCGCGTGTAAGAAACATCCGCTGGCGAGGGCGGTGCGCATCGATAAGCTGCGGCTTAACGCCCTTGAGGCCTCCCTTGCCGCTCCCTCTAACGCCGTGCGGGATGCGCTGCACATTGACGCTAAACGTCATCGCGAGCGTACCGAGAAGGTCGCCGCGGCGGTGGGCGGCGAGGTTGTCGAGCATGCCGGGCGTGTGGGCGGCGGCGGGGCGCCCGAGGTACCGCTGCCGGGCTGGGCCGTGGCGTTGCCAGAAGAGCTGGCACGTCCACTGCGGTTGGGCGAGCCTCCCGTGGTGGCACGCGTGAACCAGGGACGCTGCCTGGTGGATGTGCGCTGCGTGCCGGAGGCGCAGGATGCGGAGCTTATTGCTGCGATTCAGGCGGTGATGTAGGTGTACGTTGTGGCGACCGCCGGGCATGTGGATCACGGAAAGTCGAGCCTGGTCAAAGCCCTGACGGGAATGGAACCGGACCGCTGGGAGGAAGAGAAGCGGCGCGGTTTGACCATCGACTTGGGGTTCGTGTGGACGAAGCTCGACTCCGGCGCCGACGTGGCTTTTGTCGATGTGCCGGGACACGAGAAGTTCCTGGGCAACATGCTGGCCGGGGTGGGGCCCGCGCCGGTGGTGCTCTTTGTCGTGGCGGCCGATGAAGGCTGGCAAGCGCAGTCCGCTGACCACCGCGATGCATTGCGCGCTCTGGGAATCGAGCACGGTGTGGTCGCGCTGACCCGCGCGGATAAGGCAGACGCTGCCCGCCGCGCTGAGGTCACCGCGCAGGTCAAGGCAGAGCTGGCGAAAACAGCGCTTGCCGACGCTCCCGTGGTCGAAGTCTCCGCAAAGACCGGCGAGGGCGTCGAAAAGCTTCGCGCCGAGTTAGACCAGGTGCTCGCCGCTATGCCCGCGCCGGATTGCCAAGCACGCGTGCGGTTGTGGGTCGATCGCGCCTTCAGCGTGAAGGGTGCTGGCACCGTGGTGACGGGAACGCTGGCGGCGGGGACTGTCTCGGTGGGGGATGAGATGGAGCTTGGCGGGCAACTCGTGACGGTGCGCGGAGTGCACAGTGAAAACACGTCGGTGGACAGCGCTGGTCCGGTTACGCGTGTAGCGCTCAACCTCCGTGGGGTGGCCGCGGATGAGGTTCATCGTGGGGATGCACTGCTGAGCCCAGGGCATTGGCGGGTGCTCGATACCGTGGATATTCGCCGTATCTTTGGCACTGAGATGGCTGAGCTTCCCCAGAACCTCGTGGTGCACATCGGCACCGCGGGCGTTGGTGCCCGTCTGCGGCCTTTAGGCGGTGACCATGCCCGGTTGACTCTCGAACGCCCGTTACCACTCACGCTGCTCGATCGGTTTGTGGTGCGCAGCCCCGGCGGGCGGCACGTGGCGGCGGGCTTTGAGGTCGTGGACGTGCACCCGGCTGAGCTGAGCAGACGTGGTGATGCGAAGAAGCGCGCAGCTGAGCTAGAAGTTTTAGAAGCAACCAACCCGTCCGAGTGGCTCAAGCGCTGCGGCTACGCTGCACGTGAAGAGCTCGTGCGCGATGGCTTCTCGGTGGAGGAAAAGCCTGCCGGAGTCATCGAGTTCGCTCAGTGGTGGATTGCCGCACGACAGGTGACCGCGTGGAAGGACGCACTTCTGCGTGCGGTCGACGAACACAGGGCAGCCAACCCGCTATCCCCAGGACTGACGAAAGCAGCGGCCATGGACGCGCTGAACCTGTCAGAGCCGGCCCTGCTGGGCCTAGCAGTAGCGGCAGCCAAGCTCGAATCGGTCGATGGCGTGCTGCGCGTGCCCGGTCAGTCCGTCGACCTGGGCCCCGCGGAGAGGGGAGTAGCTGAGCTCGAGCAACGCCTGCACGCCGAGCCTTTCGCTGCCCCGGAGGCAGAAGAACTCAAGGAACTAGGACTGGGCCCCAAAGAGCTCGCCGCTGCCGAGCGCGCCGGGCGTGTGCTCCGGTTAGACAAAGGCGTTGTGCTTTTGCCTTCCGCTCCTCGCGAGGCACTCGAAGTTGTCTCTACGTTGGAACAGCCTTTCACCCTCTCGGAGGCGCGCCAAGCCCTGGGGACGACGCGCCGGGTTGCCATCCCGCTCTTCGAGCACCTCGATGCCACCGGCGCGACCCGCCTAGTCGACGGCAAGCGCTTCGCATTCGGGCCAGGGGCAAAGGAACCAAAGTAAAGGCACCATTTGTCGCCGGTTTTCGGATAAACCCCAGGTCAATGAATTAGCGTAAGTGCATAAGGTGCCAGTTAAAAGGTGCCTTTGGTGGCCATTGAGAAAACTTTGAAGGCGCAAGTGTCTTCATTGGCTTAGCGGTGACCGTCATTGACGGTCTCCGTTATGTTTTGTAGGGTGAACCCATGATCCAGTCTTTCGGTAACCGTGATACCGAGCTTGTCTGGTTACGCGAAGCGTCGCCGCGGATTGATTCGAGAATCCACAAAACTGCTAATAGAAAACTCCATCAGCTCGATGCTGCTGTTTCGCTGAACTCCTTACGTATTCCACCGGGCAACCGCCTCGAAGCTTTGAAAGGTGACCGGAAAGGAACATTCAGTATCCGAGTCAATCAGCAGTGGAGGATCACCTTCCGCTGGACCGAGGCCGGCCCAGCGGACGTTGTTATCGAGGACTATCACTAAGGACGGTTATGAGTACTAAGCTTTATCCGCCGATTCACCCCGGCGAAGTGCTTAATGAAGATTTCATCGAAGCTTTTGGGATTACCCAACACCAACTGGCTGTAGAAATTGGCGTCCCGCTGCGGAAGATTAATGAGATTGTTCACGGCAAGCGTGGAATCACCGCAGATACCGCTCTTCGGCTAGGAAAGTACTTCGGAATCGAACCGCAGTATTGGCTCAACCTGCAAAGCCGTTATGAATTGGAGGTGGCTGAGGATGCCGTCGCTGATGAAATCGATGGCATCCGGCCCCTCGGGGCGGCTTAAATTCAGCGGTTAATAGCGAGAGCGATTGGACTGGGGGCGTCCGCCAGAAGCAGAGCGGACTGAATGGCGGCTGCCTAGGTCAGGATCATCGCTTCCCCAGGAGTCTTCGGCCCAGATCGCAAAATCGCGATCGGCATAGCGCTCTTGTCGGGTGGCAAGGTGCTCCATCCTCTGCGCATAGCGTTTCTTCGAAGCATTAACTTCGTCAGCTTTAGAGCCTGTAGAGGATCGATTTCTGCGATTGTTGTGTTGTTTGCTGGGCATGATGAGTTCCTGAGCTTCTGAAACGGTGAGCTAGCGTAAATAAGACCCTACGCGAGAGGTGGGTTTAGCAGCCAGGTCGCGGCCGACCAACAGGGGCAAAGGAACCAAAGTAAAGGCACCATTTGCGGCCGGATTTCGGAGAAACCCCAGGCCAATGAATTAGCGTAAGTGCATAAGGTGCCAGTTAAAAGGTGCCTTTGGGGGACGTGAAGGCACGCGATCCGGTGGGCAGAGGTGAGGCAAGAGGATCCGCAGGCGTGGTGAACTCCCAATCGGCGTCAGGGTCGAGCGCTGGCGGGATAGCGGGCTTGTCCGGGTCGAGCGGCAGCGGAGGGACAGCGGGGGCGAAGAGCTCGGCAGGGTCAGCAGAGTCAGCAGGGTCTAGGGGAAGGTCCACGGCGATGCGGCCCCCTGCAGCATAAGCCCGGGCGGCCAGGGAAACACCGGACTGAGAGGCAGCTGCGAACGCGGCGGCCAGCGCTGGGACGTCGGAGAGCTGCGCGCACGGGCCGAGGACGAGGTTGTCGTGGGTGGCGAGGACGGTGTCGTCGAGAAGCGCAAGCGTCACGATAAGCTGCTCGGTTCCCATCTCGCGCAGCTGGTGCGCGGTGAGCTCACCTTCCGCGACACGAACGAGGGCGCCGTACCCACCGCTGAGCAGGGCAGTACCCGCCGGCTGATTGTTTGCGGGAATCATCCACGGGTCGAGTCCCAGCGCAACGGCGACCTCCACCTCGCCATCAACAATCTCGACGGTGGCTTGCGTCGTTGGAGTCATCGCCGCAGTGCGCAGACGATTGAGCGCCTGATACCCGGAGGACTCCTCGCCATCGAGCGCGCCCAGAAAACCGAAATCCGAGCGCACACGCCAGCCGCCGGTGGTGGGATCGGGGAGCAAGGACACGTCGATGAGCGCAGGCTGCTGCGCCAACCCCGGGATGCTCAGCGCGGTGCCGAGGCTAAGATGCTCGAGAATCGCGACGTGCTCAACACCAAAGTAGGACGGAGCCAGCGGATATAGCGCCATGGTTGCGACAGTCACCTCAAGAGTCAGATGGGAAGCGATGGACTTCCTTCAAGCTTACGCAGAGGCCGGGTTAGACACGCTATAGTTTCCCACTATGGACTTAGCCACCATCGCGTTCGCTTTCAGCCTTGTGTTGCTGTCTGGCTTGTCGACGTCCATCGGAGGCGCCCTCGCCGTAGGCAAGAGAGAACCTGGCCCGAAGTTCATGGCCGCTGCCCTGGGCCTGTCCGCGGGCGTGATGCTCTACGTCTCCTTTATGGAAATCCTGCCGGAGGCCCTGAAGAAGCTAGAAAGCACCCTCGGGGACGAAGTGCGGGCCACCTGGACGATGATGGGGGCATTCTTCGCGGGCATTGCGATTATCGCCATCATTGACCGCCTGGTACCTGAAGAGATCAACCCGCACGAGCCGGCCACGACCGAAGAAGAGGCGCGGCGCAAAAGGCTGATGAAGACCGGCATGTTCACCGCCTTCGCGCTGGCCATTCACAATTTCCCTGAGGGCTTCGCCACGTTCCTCTCGGGACTTGAAGCCCCGGAGATCGCCATCCCCGTTGCCGTGGCTATCGCCATTCACAACATCCCCGAGGGCATTGCGGTGGCGGTACCCCTGCGCAGCGCAACGGGCTCGCGGAAGAAGGCGTTCTGGTGGGCCACGTTATCGGGGCTGGCCGAGCCCCTCGGCGCTCTCATTGGCTTCGCGCTGCTGATGCCGTTTATCGGGCCGATGACCTTCGGCATCAGCTTCGCCGTCATCGCCGGCATCATGGTGTTCATCTCCCTCGATGAGCTCTTGCCCACGGCGGAGGAAACCGGCGAACACCACTGCGCCATCTACGGACTCATTGCCGGCATGGCGGTCATGGCGGTTTCGCTCGCGCTGTTTATTTAGAGGTTATTTCACGCGCTCCGCGGTGGCCTTGACCGCCATGACAATGCTGACGATAACGGCGCCCAGAATAAAGCCGCACAGCATGGACAAGCCGGTGTCCGCCAACCAGGCGAGGGCGCCGTTGTTGATGCTCTCTGTCACGTGGTGGATGAAGCCATAAGGCTGCTCGGCGCCGAATTCGCTCAGGCCCTTGACCACGATATGCCCGCCGACCCACAGCATGGCGGCGGTGCCGATGATGCCGATGATGTTGAGCACGATGGGCATGCCCTTCACCAACGCGGTACCCAGGGCGGAGTCACCATCGTGGCGCTTGAGCAGGGCGACGCCGATGTCATCCATCTTGACTAGCAGCCCGACGGCGCCATAGACACCCAAGGTGAGGAGGACACCGACGGTGACTAGGGTGCCGAGGCGCAGCCAGAAGGGTTGGTCCATGACCTCGTTGAGGGAGATGACCATGATCTCGGCGGAGAGGATGAGGTCCGTGGTGATAGCGGACTTGACCAGGGAGTCTTCGGCCTCAGGGCCTCTTTCTTCCGCTGGCTTTTCCTCCTTTTCGCCACGGTGGAAAACTGAGTGGAAGATCTTCTCCGCGCCCTCGAAGCACAGGTAAGTACCGCCGCACATGAGGATGGGAGTCAGGGCCCAAGGCGCGATCCACGACAGGATGAGCGCGATGGGCAGGATGATGACGAGCTTGTTGATGAGCGAGCCCTTGGTGATGCGCCAGATCATTGGCAGCTCGCGCTGCGGCTTGACGCCCTGGACATATTGGGGTGTGACGGCGGCGTCATCGACGACGACGCCGGCGGCTTTCATCGACGTCTTTCCGGCTAGCGCTGCCACGTCGTCGACGCTGGAGGCAGCGGAGCGGGCGATCAGGGCGACGTCGTCAAGCAGGGCAAAGAGGCCACCGGCCATGGCTCACATCCTTAGGGGTAGGGGAGAAGTGTCTCCCCAACTTTACTCGGCAGGAACGAGCTCTACATCCTCTGCCCATGTGAGGTCCATGCCCAGCGTGCGCAGCCAATTCATGGCGTCATCGCCGTAACGCGTGATGCCCTCGACGGCGGCCAGCGTGCGCTCCATGGCGCGCTCGGCCTCCTCGGCGCTGATGAGGCCGTTGGAGGTGGCCGCGGCTAGCTCGTCGATGTCGAGCACGTCGACCGGCTCGCCGGAGGTGGAAACCAAGTCGACGTAGAGATCGCGGGTGGTCCACACGTCCCCGTCAACGTCGATGTCGGCGACGTCGATGTAGAAGTCCTGGTGCACGTCCACGCCCTCGCGGAAGTGGAAGATATTGGCGCGCAGGCCGAGCTCTGGCAGCAGCCAAGACTCGAGGTAGCCGAAGCGCGGGTGGTTGGCGCCGCGGGCCATGTACAGGCCAAAATCGGTGACCCGGTAGGTGTCTACCTCGCGCTGGAAACCTTTCGGGTCGACATTGATGTTGTCGGCCGTATTGAAGGTCTCTTGCTTGACTGGGTGCAGATCTGTGCTCATTAGTTCACCTCGAGGAAAGCCGCGGTAGGTGGGAAGGAACACGAGGATTCAGCAGTGTTGACCGCACCGGAGAGGACCGCCACGATGGTGCCCTTGCCGGTCGTTGCGCGGCCCGAGACCGTGGTTGGCCCATCGGTGTTGATGCCGTTGTTGAAGAGGGGAGTGGTGCCGAACTGGAAGGTGTCCAGGTTGAACCACTGGACGCGCATGGCGCCCTGTTCTTCAGCGGCGGTCGGGGTACCCAGGGCGGTGAAGAGGAAGACGGCTTCGCCTTCACCGGCGCCTGGGGCCGGCATATCGGTCGGGCCCGGTACGGCGATGGCGGAACCCACCGAATCGCCCTGCCCGCCGATGCACTGCGCGGAAACTGTGGGCCAGTAGAACTGGCGGAAGCCGGGGTTATTTCCCTCCGGCATCGCGACGCCGCCCTCACCGCCGTCACCAGCGGTGAAGTTGAGTGCGGTGAGGATGGCGCTGCGAGCCTCCTGCGGGACCCATGGCTGTGCCGCGAAAGCACGAACGCGCTCCTGCGTCTCCGGGGTGGGACGGCCGAGGCTGTCCAGCGGGTTGCTGCTCTGAGGAACGTTCACCAGCGAGGAGAGATCAGGGGCGCCGGCATGCGCGGGCGTGATGCTGAGCAGGCCCATCATCAGGGCAGCAGTGAGTCCGGCTACGCCGCGACGGGCGGAACCGGTGGAGTGCTGTTCAGAAAAGGCCATGGAGAATCCTTGCGTGTGGGTGGGGGAAGTGGCGTCACAGAAACTACACAGTGATCACATCAGTCACAATAGTATCTGCTGTCACAATATTCACTTTTTCGGCGTAGTCAACTCTTTTTAGAGCTCTACTGTGGGGTATGTCGGCGCTTGATACCAATCTGTTACATCCCGCAGCGCTCTGCGGGATGATGCGCGCGATGCTGCACATCAAAGGGCTAGAGAGTATATTTAAGGGCCGTTCACATCGCTAACGCACCATGCTTTGAAGGAGCACCCCACACGTGAGTAATACTGAATTCCGTAACGTAGCCATCGTCGCGCACGTTGACCACGGTAAAACCACCCTTGTCAACGGCATGCTGGAGCAGTCCGGCGCTTTCGGCGACCATGGCGAACACTCGGATCGCGTCATGGACTCCAACGATCAGGAGCGCGAGCGCGGCATCACCATTCTGGCGAAGAACACCGCCATCCACCGCAAGGGCCTAGGCAAGGACGGCGGGGATCTCATCATCAACGTCATCGATACCCCAGGCCACGCCGACTTCGGCGGCGAGGTCGAGCGCGGTATCTCCATGGTGGACGGCGTTGTGCTGCTTGTCGACGCCTCCGAAGGTCCCCTCCCGCAGACCCGCTTCGTGCTCACCAAGGCGCTGGAGGCGAAGCTGCCGGTCATCATTTGCGTGAATAAGACCGACCGCCCGGACGCCCGCATCGACGAGGTCGTCACCGAGGCCCAGGACCTGCTGCTGGAAATCGCCGCTGGCCTCGAGGACGAGGAAGCAGCCGCTGCCGCCGAGGAGCTGCTGGGCCTGCCGGTCCTCTACACCTCCGGCCGCGAGGGCAAGGCTTCCACTGAGAACCCAGGCAATGGCAACGTTCCGAACACCGATGATCTGCAGGCGCTTTTCGACGTTATTTATGACGTCCTCCCCGAGCCCTCCGCCAAGGTCGACGCTCCTCTGCAGGCACACGTGACCAACCTGGACTCCGATGACTTCCTGGGCCGTATTGCTCTGCTGCGTATCTACTCCGGCACCATCAAGAAGGGCCAGCAGGTGGCCTGGATTCACTACGATGATGAAGGCGAGATGCACACCAAGACCGTCAAGGTGGCGGAGCTGCTGCGCACCGTCGGTTTCCAGCGCCAGCCGGATACCGAGGCCATCGCCGGTGACATCGTGGCCATCTCCGGTATCTCCGACATCATGATTGGTGACACCATCGCGGACGTGGAGAACCCGCAGCCGCTGCCGCGCATCAAGGTCGACGAGCCGGCTATTTCCATGACCATCGGCGTCAACACCTCCCCGATGGCAGGCCAGGGCGGCGGCGATAAGCTCACTGCCCGCATGGTCAAGGCTCGCTTGGACCAGGAGCTTATCGGTAACGTTTCCCTCAAGGTGCTGCCGACCGAGCGCCCCGACGCTTGGGAAGTCCAGGGCCGCGGCGAGATGGCGCTGTCCGTGCTCATCGAGAACATGCGCCGCGAGGGCTTCGAGTTGACCGTCGGTAAGCCACAGGTGGTCACCCAGGTCATCGACGGAAAGACGATGGAGCCGTACGAGATGCTCACCATCGATTCTCCGTCCGAGCACCAAGGTGCCATTACCCAGCTGCTGGCCACCCGCAAGGGGCAGATGCAGTCCATGGACGTGCGCGAGGGTGACTGGGTCCGCATGGTCTTCCGCGTCCCCGCCCGCGGTCTCATCGGTTTCCGCACCCAGTTCATGACGGAGACCCGCGGCGCTGGCATCGCCAACTCCATCTCCGATGGCCTCGACGTCTGGGCCGGTGACATCAAGGCCCGGCCGACCGGCTCGCTGGTGGCCGACCGTTCCGGACAGATCACCGCCTACGCCCTCCAGCAGTTGGCGGACCGCGGTGACTTCTTCGTGGAGCCGGGCATGGAGGCCTACGAGGGCATGGTTGTCGGCGCCAATAACCGTGATGAGGATATGGATATCAACATCACCAAGGAAAAGAAGCTGACCAACATGCGCTCCGCCACCGCGGATGCCACCGTCACCCTCGCCAAGGCCCGGACCCTGTCCCTGGAAGAGGCGCTGGAGTTCTGTGGCACCGACGAGTGCGTCGAGGTCGGCCCGAACGTTCTGCGCGTGCGCAAGGTCGAGCTGTCCGCCACCGACCGCAAGCGCGCGGCCGCCCGCGCCAAGCAACTCAACAAGTAACCACTGGGGATGCGTGGGGCGTCGTCAAGCGCCGCCCCAGGGTGGTAAAGAAGTAATTTCCGGAATTTGAGGTTGTGTGGAGTGGACCGTTTCCTGCCTAGGCTCGGGGTCATCCTCTCAGCCGCTCTGCTTACCGCCTGCCAGGCCAACCCCGGTCCGCCGCCGGTGGTAGATGAGAACGATCGCAGTACCACGCCAACGAATTCCAGCACCACGGCCCCGCCACCTGAGGCAGCACCCGAAGAGGACCTTCTGCCGGAGCGCAGCACCGTGGCGATTGGGGTGGACCCGCTGCGCGGTGGGCTCAACCCACACCTAGTGGCGAACAACTCCGAGCTGGTCAACCAGATTGCGGAGCTGGTCCTTCCTTCAGCTTTCCACGGCTCTGAGATGGATACGGATGTCCTGGAATCCGCAGAGGAGATCGAAGCCCCCGGCAGCATTGCCATGCGGGTGCGCTATACCATCGCCGGGCCGGCGCAATGGTCGGATGGCACGCCGATCAGCGGCTCCGATTTTAACTACCTGTGGTCACAGATAACGCGCACGCCGGGCGCGAAGGACGTGGCTGGCTACCGGGCAATTACAGCCGTGCGGACCTCCGGGAATGGGCGCGTGGTCACCGTTGACTTTGGCCACCGCGTGGAGGATTGGCACAAGCTCTTTGCCAACCTCGTGCCCTCTCACCTTCTGGAAGACCGTGATTTCGCCTCGGCCCTGGCGGACGGGATCCCTGCCTCGGCCGGGCGCTACCTCGTCGCCGGAATGGACCGCGGCCGAGGAATCATTACCCTCAACCGCAATGATCGGTTCTGGGGAGAAGATCCCGCGAATATCGACGTCATTCAGCTGCGCGCTGTGCGCGATACCGCGCAGGCGGTGAACATGTTGCGCTCGCACCAGATCGGTTTTGCTGATATCACCCCGCAGCAGACCACCCTGGAGAATTTGAGCCTGCTCAGCAACGTCAATACCGGTGTGGTGACCCGGCAACGCCAGCTGCGGCTGAACATGTCGGCCGTCGAGGGAGCGCTCGATGAACAGGCGCAACGCCGTGCGTTAGCCTCGCTTCTCGACACCGACCAACTAGCCCGCCTGGCCACCGGCCGCGCCTCGGAGCTCAAGGCTGGGAACAATCCCTTCGATAGCCACGCGGAGCTCGCCCCGTTGCGCGAGCGTGCGGGCCGCAAGCCGGTGCGGATTGCCGTGGATCCCCAGTACCCCACCGCCTTGGCGGCGGCCACTACCATCGTGGACGTGCTCCAAGCCAAGGCCATCGACGCGGAGGTCGTCACCGAACGCCTGACCACGATTACCTCCGACCTGCTCCCGGCGGGCAAGGTGGATGCTGTGGTGGCGTGGGATGAGAACGGCGAGGACGCACTCAGCTTGGCCAACTATTTCGTGTGCGCGACACCCACGCGCCCGGCGGCAACGTTGTCTGGGTACTGCCCGGAAAACTCCGCCGACACTGCCCTGGGCATTCTCTCTGGCGAGGTGGATTCCGCGACCGCGCAGGAGCACGTAGAGCATCTCAACAGGGAGGAAGCGCTCTTCGTCCCGCTGCTCAACGAGGTGCGTATCCATGCTTTGGGCAAGGGTATTGTTGGCCCCGGACAAAGCATTGAGGACTGGGACTCCGGCCTCATCAGCGCACCGCAGTGGAGGAAAGATGATGACTAAGGATCTCACCGGCTACCGTGTCGTGGCCGTTCATGCCCACCCAGATGACGAGGTGCTTTTTACCGGCGGAACGTTGGCGGACCTGTCCGCCCGCGGTGCGCAGGTCACGGTGATTACCGCGACGCTGGGTGAGGAAGGCGAGATCATCGGCGAGCCCTACCAGGGCCTCGCGGAGACCGACCAGCTGGGAGGGTTCCGCGCCTGGGAGCTTAAGCACGCGCTCGACGCTTTAGGTGTCGACGGCATCCAGCTGGGCGGCTTCGGGCACTTCCGGGATTCCGGCATGGAAGGCTCGCCCGCTCACGAGAATCCGCGGGCCCTGGTCAACCGCGTGGAGGAGGCCGCCGACCTGTTGCGGGGCCACCTTGCCGCGCTGCGTCCACATGCAGTGCTGACCTATGGCCCGGACGGCGGCTACGGCCACCCCGACCACATCGCTGTGCACAAGGCCGTGCACGCGGCTGCCGCGCCTGAGCAGCGCATCTGGTGGGCCGTCTTTGAGCGCGCCGCCCACTACCGCGGACTCGATGCTGTTACCCCTCCGGAGGGCTGGAGCCTGCCCGATAAGGAGTACCTGGATAACTTCACCAATGATGGCTGCGACGTGACCTACGAACTCACTGACGCGGCTCTCAGCGCCAAGCGCGCAGCGATGCTGGTCCACGCCACGCAGATCTGGCTTGCCGACGGCTCCCTCACCACCGTCAACCCTCACGCCGCCCAGGCGGGTTTGAAGGATCCCGCGGAGGTTCCCGCTGCCTATGCCTTGTCCAACCTGCTCACCATGCCGCTGCTGCGCCACGAGTTCTACCAGCTGGGCCAAGGTGAGCCGCAGGATTCATTGCTGGGGGAGAAATGAGCGAGCGCGCAATCCGCACCGACTTCTCCCGCGGCGAGCAAGTAGGGGGCCTAGTGTGGCTCGTCTTAGGCGCACTCTGCTCGCTGACCTTAGAGGTGGTCTATCTCACCGCCCGCGTGCCATGGTTCGACGGGGCCAGCGTGGCCTTTCCGATCACCATCCTCATCGCCTTCTGGTTCAATGGGGTGCTGACCCGCACAGCGCGGCTGTGGAGTGAGAATCCCTACATCGCGGGCTTGCCCGGTTTAGCTTGGGTGGCGGGTTTCCTCGCGTTCATGCTGGGTGCCGCCATCGGGGACGGTAGCTTGCTGGCCAATAATATTCTCAGCCTGCTGCTGTTCGCCGCGGGAATCGCGGGTAGCGTTTGGCCATTTTTCGCCTCGGAGTAGCATACTGTTAGTCGTAGAAAACCCGTGACACACAGGAGTTTAAACACCTTATGACTTACACCATCGCGCAGCCTTGCGTCGACGTGATGGACCGCGGCTGCGTTGAAGAGTGCCCGGTCGACTGCATCTACGAGGGCAAGCGCATGCTCTACATCCACCCGGACGAGTGCGTGGACTGCGGCGCCTGTGAGCCGGCTTGCCCGGTGGAGGCCATCTTCTACGAGGATGATGTCCCGGATGAGTGGCTGGACTACAACGATGCTAACGCCGCCTTCTTTGATGATCTCGGCTCCCCGGGCGGCGCAGCTGCGCTCGGCCCGCAGGACTTTGATGTCCCGATGATCGCTGCACTCCCGCCTCAGAACCAGGAGTAATAGATGAGCCGCACGCCGCTTGGACACACACTCCCGGATTTTCCGTGGAACTCGCTTGCTGACGCCAAGAAGAAAGCACAGGCGCACCCGAACGGGATCGTTGACCTATCGGTGGGCAATCCCGTCGATCCGGTGGCCCCTGGCGTGCAGTTAGCGCTGTCCGCAGCGGCCGAAGCTCCCGGTTACCCGCAGACACAGGGCACCCCGGAGCTGCGCGAGGCCATTGCGAAGGCGCTGCAGCGCCGCTACAACATGAACGTGGACGCGGTGCTGCCGGTCATCGGCACTAAGGAAGCTATCGCCTGGCTGCCTACCTTGCTGGGCATGCGCGGCGAGACCGTGGCTTTCCCGACGGTGGCTTATCCCACCTATGAAGTCGGTGCACTTCTGGCCGGTGCCAAGCCTCTGCGCGCCGATGAGGATTTCCAGGATGCGTCGCTCGTGTTCATCAACTCGCCGTCGAATCCGACGGGCCGGGTGTTGGGCGTCGAGAAGCTGCGTGAGATCGTTGCCTGGGCGCGCGCGAACAACGCCATCGTGGCCTCGGACGAGTGCTACATGGGCCTGGGCTGGGATGATGAGAACCCGCCGGTGTCCATCCTGGATCCGCGCGTGACCGATGGCGACAACACCGGGCTCATTGCGATGCATTCGCTGTCCAAGAGCGCGAACATGGCTTCTTACCGTGCCGGTTTCTTCGCGGGCGATGCCCAGCTCATCGCGGAGCTGCTGGAGCTGCGCAAGCACGCAGGGCTCATCGTTCCAGGCCCCATCCAGGCGGCCATGGTCGCCGCGCTTGACGACGACCCCTCCGAAGCCCTCCAGCGCCAACGCTACGCCGCGCGCCGTGTGGATCTCATGCGGGCACTGACCGGCGCGGGCTTTCGGATCGAGCACTCCGAGGCTGGGCTCTACCTGTGGGCAACGCGCGGTGAGAACTGCCGGGCGACCGTCGACTGGCTGGCCGAGCGCGGCATCCTCGTTGCACCGGGTGACTTCTATGGCCCAGCGGGCGAGCAATTCGTGCGCATTGGCCTCAACGGCACTGATGAGCGCATCGCCGCAGCCGTGGCCCGCTTGGCTGCGTAAATGGCCTTTCGCCCACCAGCGCGGGAGGGGATTAGCCCGCGTAAGGTGATGCTCACGGGCATCGTGCCCGCCACTCCTACCTATTGGGCAGGTGAGGCGGGCGATTCCGCGTTTTCGCCCGGTACTCGCTTAGAGCCCGGCACTGTGCTTCCCGGCCCAACGCTGGCCTGGTATCACCCTTCGGTGCCTTCCGAAGAGCCTATTCCGTTTGATTACCGCGTGGTGTTTGAGGACGGGGACCTGATAGTCGCGGACAAGCCGCACTTTCTGCCCACGACGTCGAACGGGCGCATCGTGCGCGAGACCCTCCAAACCCGCCTGCGCGTGGACTACGGGGAGGACTCTATTGTGCCGCTGCACCGGCTGGACCGGTTG
This sequence comes from Corynebacterium sp. c25Ua_47, assembly GCF_039907205.1. Taxonomy (NCBI): domain Bacteria; kingdom Bacillati; phylum Actinomycetota; class Actinomycetes; order Mycobacteriales; family Corynebacteriaceae; genus Corynebacterium; species Corynebacterium sp. c25Ua_47. The sequence goes on from NZ_JASBOH010000016.1 coordinate 21,826, forward strand.
ACGTCGGGGTTGGTGCTGTGCTCGCGTAATCCGCGCACGCGCGCTGCGTACCAGCAGCTTTTTCAGGAGCGTGCGGTGGTGAAGCGCTACCGTGCTCGGGTGGCCGCGCCCTTCTCCTTCGACGGCACGGTGCGGCTGGGCATGCGGCGAGTGCGGGGTGAGCGCCAGGTCCGCGTGGATCCTATCGGCACGCCTACGGTGACTCGGGTGCGCGCTCGGGGAGCGGTGGCCGATGTCTGGCCACTGACCGGCCATACCCACCAGATTCGCGTGGTGCTTAACCACCTGGGGCATCCGATTGTGGGGGACGATACTTATCCGGTGGATCGCGGGTTGTCCCTCTACGATTTTTCCACGCCCCTGCGGCTTACTCACGTAGCTTTGAGCTTTAAGGATCCGCTTTCTGGTGAGAAGCGTGAGTTTCAGCTGTGAGATTCGGCGCTCTTGCGGCGCGCGTTTTAGTTTGCGCTGAATGAGGGACTAAACTCAAACGAAGTTTTATTCATCATAATTGAGCATTTTGTACGAAGGGCGTGTCCATGGCGGATCTGAGCTTTGCTCGCTTTGCCTCGAATCTTGGCCAGTTCATTAAGTTCGGTTTGGTCGGTGGTTCGGGCACGTTGGTCAACATTGCGACTTCGATTGTGGCTGCAAAGTGCGGTTTGGCGTGGTTTGGTGCCACGCCGCATGACGCGATGTTCAACCTGTTCGGCACGCAGTTCCACGTGCGTTGGTTCATGCTCTTTTCCACGATTGCCTTCTTGGTGGCGAATACCTGGAACTACCAGCTCAACCGCATGTGGACGTTTAAGTCCGTGAACAAGGTGTCTTGGTTGCGTGGGTTCTTCCCATTCCTCATCACGGGTATCGGCGCCTACCTGGTTACCCTCGCGGTGCAGTACTTGCTGATGAATCCGACCTCGCCGTTGCAGCTGCCGCCGCATATTTTCGACGACTCTACCGGCTTCCGCACGATGTACTACTGGGCCAACGCCATTTCCATCGTGGTGGCGATGCCGATTAACTTCATCTTCAATAAGCTGTGGACCTTCCGCTCGACGCCAAAGACGCCGGTCGTGGTTCACGAGACCGAACCGGCTTAATACCAGCCCTTTGCCCCGCCTCGCCCCGCCTCGCCCCGCACCCTTCGCGCTCACCAGCGTAAGGCTGCGGGGCCTTTGTGTCGCGGCGGTGAGCGGGAAGGGAGGCGTCGGCACGCACCGCTTCCTTCGCGCTCACTGGAGACACGGCGTGGAACCGCTCCATCGTGCTGGTGAGCGCTTAGGGACGAAAATCGGAAACCCGCCCTTTGCGCTCACCGGCATCTAATAGATTCGCTAGTTCCCGTTTACAGTGAGCGGGAAGGGGCGGCGGCAGCGGTTTAGCGGGGCAGGGCAAGGCTGCATTCTTTGCGGGGGCCGGCAGTATCGGCTTGAACTACCCTTGGCGCTCACCGGCGCCTGTAAAAAGCAAGACCCGCCGTCCGCGGTGAGCGCGAAGGGCGGGATGGATGGGGATTGGCCGGGCAGTGCGGTCTAGTCGTCGAGCTCGGAGTCGAGGCGGGCCTGGTCGCGTTGATGCTGGCGGCGGCGAAGGAATGGCGTGAAGATGATGGCGGCGGTCACGCCAGCCCCAGCGCCAAGCAAGTAGGAGGTGGAGTCCGGTGCGTAAGCGTTGTGGGCAATTCCAACGAACATCACAATGAGCGGGATGAGGTAGACGGTCATCGCAGGCCAAATGCGGCCAACAGGCGGGGTGGCGACGCGCTTGCGCAGCCACGCCGTGCCGAAGAGATTGCCGATGATAGACGGTGCGATGGCGAGGAAGCACAGCATGCTCATCTGACCAGGAAGGACCCAGGCGAGGATGGCTGCGGCGACGAGCTCGAGGAAGCGGGTCGGGGTAGCGCTGATGGTGTTGGCCTTGTAGAAAGTCTCGCGCTCGAATTCGTCGCGAGAGGCTCGGTCGATCTCGCGGAGCGTGTAGTTGGCCAGGGCGTTAATCATGTTGTTCATCTCCAAAGACTTCTTCGATGGTTTTTCCTAGTTCGCGACAGATGTCTAGCGCTAGGTAGACGGAGGGGGAGTAGTTGCCGCGTTCGATATTGGCGATTGTCTGGCGGGAAACGCCGGCCCGTTCAGCAAGGTCGGCTTGAGACATCTCGAGCCAGCGCCGCCATTTGCGAACCATGTTCTGATGCTCGGCCATCTGGCCTCCTTTACGGTGTGTAACTCTTACATGCCTAAGTGTAAAGAAAACTTGTCACGATGGCAATGTTTGCATGCATAAGTGCCAAGTCCAATAAGGCTGGGTCGCCGCAGAAGGGAGCTTGGGATTTCGTCCTTTGAGCAGCTCAAGAGTCGCTTTGATAAGCAAGAAGGCGTCGTTGAGGTGGTAGCGGATATCGTCGGCAGTAAAGCGCAAAACCGTATACCCATGGGCTACGGCCGCGTTCTGCTTCGAGCGGTCCGCTTGAAACGCCCGATCATTTTTGTGGTACTCCCAGCCGTCGACCTCGATGATGAGCTTGCCAATCTTCAGGTCAAAGCGGTACCCCGCAATGAGCGCGTTGTGCTCAGGAAAGATCCCGTCCGCGCTAAGCCTTCGGCTGAGCTGGCGCTCCGGTACGCTATCGGCCCCAATCGGCGTGCGTCGGATAGTCTCTTTCAAGCGCCGGGGAACCCGACGCATCCTTCGCCGGTCATCTTCGAGGCGGGCTGGTCCTGTTTTGCCGCGGTAGTGCGCTTCCAGCAGCTGCCCGCACGCCGCGGCTATACGACGGGCTGCCCACAGCACCTGAACAACAGGCAGGCCATTTACCTTGGCAGTAGCCGACAGGCGTGAATGAGTCACGCGAAAATTTTTGCCCTTAAGCGTGCGCGGGCCCTCGGCTTCCAGCGGAAACGTCAGCTTCCTCCCCAGGTGAATCTCCTGTGCGGTCTTGCCCGTGAAATGTATTCGACTGAGCCCGTGTGCCAGAGCCCGCGCCACGGCAAGCGGCGACCACTCGTCGCTATAAATCCCGCGGTGCACGCGAAAGAGCGTCCCCGCGCGAAGCTTCCGCCTGATTGCCTCCTTGCTCAAGCCCTGCTCGCGAAGCTCCGCGGTCGTCCATGCCTTCATGAAGCTCAAGGTATGCAGTGCTTCACGACGCGTCGAGGGTCAATTCCCCGCCTGTGGATAACTTGGCCCTGCGGCGTCGATTTTGCGCTAAAAAGCTGTCGCGTCCGCAATTTTTGCACCTCTTGCCCGCCCCGAAACTCCCTTCGCGCCCACGGGCAGCCTTGAAAAAGCGACACCCCGGTCGCCGGTGAGCGCGAAGGGTGGTCAGTGATAGGCGTGGCGGGAAAGCGGCCCCGTTTGGTTCCGCCTTCCCCTTTGCGCTCACGGAGCACGTGCCTGGCGCTCTTCAGCTCATCGATGGTGAGCGCGAAGGGAGTGATTGAGTGGGTAAGCTCCTGCGCCTGACCCTTGGCGGCCACCAAGAGCGGACAAACTGTACAACGCTGGTCGGCCGGTGAGCGCGAAAGGTGGGGCGGCGATGGAAACGAGGGGGTTGGGCGGCGATGGAAACGAGGGAGTGGGGCGGCGAGATGGCGAGGGGCGGCTAGCGGGCCTCGAGCTCCTCGGCCGTCGGTAGGGGCAGGCGCGAGGTCGGGGCAATGCCGCGGGCCTTCGCGTTGATGACACCTGCAACTGCGAGTACCGCGAACATGGCGGCGGCGGAGAAGAGTTGGATGCGGGCGGAGGCGTCGGTAAGCATGAGCACCGCAATGGCCGCAAAGAGCGCCAGCGCGAACCACGTGAGGTAGGGGTAGGCCCACATGCGTACCGGCAGCGGGTGGATGGCCTCGAGCTGCGGGCGCAGGCGCAACTGGCTCACTGCGATGAAGACCCACACGATGAGCAGCGAGGCGCCAGCGGCGTTGAGCATGAAGGACAGCAGCCACCCGTTATCTGCATAGTTGAGAACAACCATCACCGCGGAAAGAATGACAGACAGCGCGATGGCCGCCGTCGGGACGCCGCGACGGTCGGTGGCGGCGAAGAGCTTGGGGGCTTCACCGCGGCTAGCCAGCGAGTGCATCATGCGGGAGGAAGCGTAGATCTGCGCGTTAAAAGCAGAGAGCAGTGCGAGAACGATGACCACTTCCATGATGGCAGCAGCACCTGGAATTCCCGCGCGGTCCAAGACCATGGTGAACGGCGACTCGGCAGCAGACTTCGCGGAACCGAGCGAGGAATAGGGCAAGAGGAAGGTGATGACGAGAACGGAGCCCAGGTAGAACACCGAAATGCGCGTAATGGTGGTGCGCACTGCGTTGACGAGGGACTTTTCGGGGTCCTCGGATTCTGCCGCGGCGATGGCGACAACCTCGATGCCGCCGAACGCGAAGGCCACGGCAAGCAAGCCGGCGGCCACGCCGCCGAGGCCGTTGGGCATGAAGCCGTCTTCGAGGAAGACAGACGTGGCGATGAAGGTGTGGCCGGGGAGAAGGCCGAAGATGAGCAGCGCGCCGATAACGAGGAAAGCAATAATGACGGCGACCTTGATGAAGGCGAACCAGTACTCAAACTCACCAAACAAGCGCACTCGCAGCAGGTTGATGGTGCCGAAGAGAGCCACGCAGATGGCTGCGGGGATCCAGGGCGGGCAGTTAAACCACGCGCCGATGAATCCGGCCGCGCCGGTGATTTCCGCGCCCAGAACCGCGACGGTGGCAAGCCAATAAATCCAGCCCTGCGTAAAGCCTGCCCAGCGGCCGATACCGTGCTCCGCATATTCGGAGAAGGAGCCGGATGCGGGGATGACCGTGCCCATCTCACCGAGCATCTGCATGACCAGGATGGCAAGGAATCCAGCGATGAGGTAAGCCAAGAGGACCGCGGGGCCGGCAGCAGAAATGCCAACACCGGTGCCTAGGAAAAGGCCGGCGCCGATAGTGGAGCCCAGCCCCATCATGGTCAGGTGGCGGACCTTCAAGCCGCTGCCGAGTGAGCGAGGAGAGGAATCGTTTTGAGCAGTCACCTTTAGCATTGTAGGCAGCCGCTCGCGGTAAGTGGGCATAAAGGGCCCGGGATCAAGAAAAGCCCCCGCAAGAACGGGGGCCTCAAGCAACAGCGTTTAGTTCTTGTGCAGGTCCTCGTTGAGGGCCACAGCCTCAGACTTCCACTCCACGGCCTCGACGGCGCCGGTGACGGAGTTGCGGCGCAGCAGTACGCCGGAAACGCCAGAGAGCTTGGATCCCTTGATGGTGTCGCCCTCAGACAGGCCCAGAGCCTCCGCGATCTTGCCGAAGACCGCAATCTTGGTACCGGCGGTGACGTAGAGGCCGGCTTCGACGACGGCGTCGTCGCCAAGCGAAATGCCCACGCCGGAGTTCGCGCCGAGCAGGCAGCGCTCACCGATGGAGATGACCTCCTTGCCGCCGCCGGACAGGGTGCCCATGATGGAGGCGCCGCCGCCGATATCGGAGCCATCGCCCACGACAACACCCGCGGAGATACGGCCCTCGACCATGGAGGCGCCCAGGGTGCCGGCGTTGAAGTTGACGAAGCCCTCGTGCATCACGGTTGTGCCCTCAGCGAGGTGGGCGCCCAGGCGAACGCGGTCGGCATCGCCAATGCGCACGCCGGACGGGACAACGTAGTCCACCATGCGCGGGAACTTATCGACGGAGTAGACCACGACCGGGCCGCGGGAAGCGAGGCGGCCGCGGACCATCTGGAAATCGGCAACCGCGCAGGGGCCGTAGTTGGTCCACACTACGTTGGCCAGCTTGCCGAAGATACCGTCTACGTTCAGGCCGTGAGGCTTGACTGCGCGGTGGGAGAGCAGGTGCAGGCGCAGGTAAGCGTCGTAGGTGTCGGCGGGAGCCTCGTCCAGATCCTTGATGGACGTCTCCACCGCGATGCGGGCGACGCCGCGCTCCTCGTCGGGGCCAACGAGGTCAGCGAACTGCTGCGGAACCTCCTCCAGGCGCTCGGTGCCGCTGGCTTCTACAGAGATATCGGTGTGAACTGCGGGGAACCAGACGTCCAGGACGGTGCCGTCGTGGGTAATGGTTGCCAGGCCGCGTGCGGATGCTGAAGTCATAGGGTCACACCCTAGCAGCTACGCGTTCGACGCGCGCCTTTTGTTACCCGGGAGTAGGTGGAAGATCACAACCAGGGAAACGGTCAGGATGAGGACGGCGAGGACTTGGTTGCGGGCGGAGGCGTCGAAAAGCATGAGAATCGTAAGACCCACCAGTGCCAGGGCGGTCAGCCACGGCAGCCACGGGAAGCCCGGCACGCGCAGCGTCGTGAGCTCGCCATTGGCCTTCATCTGAGGGTGCAGCTTGATGTAGGAGGCCACGATGAAACACCAGATGACCAGCAGGCAGCCGCCCACTGCGTTGAAGAGGAAGGCCAGAAGCCCCGGCGGGTTCCAGTACTGCAGCACCACCGATGCGAAGGCAAAGATGATGGAGAGCACGACCGCATAAATGGGGGAGCCGGAGGTGTTGGTCTTTAAGAAGACGTGGTGCGCGCTGTGGTCCTTGGCCATGTCGTAGACCAAGCGGGAGGTGGCGTAAATCTGCGCATTGAAGGCAGACAGCAGCGCCAAGGCGATGATGGCTTCCATGAATCCCGCGGCGAAGGGGATTTTCGCGGCGGCGAGGACCAGGGTGAAGGGCGAGTCCGCGGCCACATCGGCGTCCTGGATGGAGCTGAAAGGCAAGGCCATGGTGATGACCAGGATGGAGCCGATGTAGAAGACCATGATGCGCACGATGATGGCGCGCACGGCAGTAGCCACGTTGTGTGCCGGGTCTTCGGACTCGGCTGCGGCGATGGTGACCAGCTCAATGCCACCGAAAGCGAAAGCCACGGCGAGCAAGCCGGCAGCAAAGCCGGGGCCGCCGTTGGGCAGGAAGTTCTCCGTGAAGTTATGTCCCGCCATGGACAGGTCCATACCCGGCAGGATACCCAGTGCCATGAGCACACCGACGCCCAGGAAGGCCACGATCGTGGCCACCTTGATGATGGCGAACCAGAACTCGAATTCGCCGAAGCCACCCACGGCGGCAAAGTTAACGATGGCGAAGAAGACCACGGCCACCAATGCCGGAATCCAAGGGTCCACCCCGAACCAGTTGGAGACAATCGCCGCGGCACCGGTAATCTCCGCGCCCATCACCATGACCAGCATGAACCAGTAAATCCAGCCCAACGTAAACCTGGCCCATGGCCCGAAGGCCTGGCCCGCATAGGTAGAGAAAGCGCCCAGCGAAGGGCGCGCGGCGGCCATCTCGCCGAGCATCCACATCACCAAAGCGATGAGCGCGCCGGCGACCGCATAGGAAATAAGGACGGAGGTGCCGGATACCTGGATGCCTAGGCCGACGCCCAGGAAGAGGCCTGCGCCCACCGCGGAGCCGAGACCCATCATGGTGAGGTGGCGGGTTTTGAGTTGAGTGGCCGCAGCCATAGGGAAATCACCTTCAACGCTGTTGATTGTTTGCAACGGGAAGTACTTTACGCAATGCACTAAGCAACCGGGGGCGCTAGCATGGCGGGTTGTGACTTTAAATCTCTTCTCCGATCCCATCGAGCTGACCAAGGCGCTGGTGGATATCCCTAGCCCTTCGCACCACGAGCAAGCGATCGCTGATGCCGTCGAGGAAGCCCTGCGCGGTCTGGACCAGAGCACAGTAGAGGTGGAACGCTACGGCAACACTGTCTGCGCCCGGACGAATCGGGGCTTCGAAAGCCGCGTGGTCCTCGCCGGCCACATCGATACCGTGCCCTTGGCCGATAACGTCCCCCACACCATGTCGGAGGACGGCGCCACCATGTATGGCTGCGGCACCGTGGACATGAAGTCCGGCATGGCGGTCTACCTCAACGCCTTTGCACAGCTGTACGACTCCGATGAGCTCAAGCACGATCTCACGGTCATCGCCTATGAGGGCGAGGAGGTCGCCACCGAATTCAACGGCCTGGGCCACCTGCAAAAGGACCACCCGGAGTGGCTGCAGGGAGACCTAGCGCTGCTGGGCGAGCCCTCCGGCGCCATGATCGAGGCCGGCTGCCAAGGCACCATTCGAGTGCGCGTCACCGCCCACGGCACCCGCGCGCACTCGGCCCGCGCCTGGCTGGGCTCCAACGCGGCACACACCTTGGCGCCGGTGATGCTCAACGTGGCCAACTACCAGCCGCGCGACGTGGAGATTGACGGCTGCACCTACAAGGAAGGCCTCAACATCGTTCACCTCGAATCCGGCGTGGCCACCAACACCATCCCGGATGAGGCCTGGATGTTCGTCAACTTCCGCTTCGCTCCCGACCGCCATTCCGAAGAGGCGCTGGCGCACCTGTTGGAGGTCCTCGGCGAGCACGAGAACATTACCGTGGACGTCGATGACATCGCGGGTGCGGCCTTGCCCGGTTTGGGCCAGCCAGCGGCACGCGCGCTTGTCGACGCCGTCGGCGGCAACGTCCGCGCCAAATACGGTTGGACCGACGTGGCCCGTTTCTCCGAGATGGGAACCCCAGCCGTTAATTTCGGCCCCGGCGATCCGGGCTTTGCTCACAAGAAGGACGAGCAGGTGCCCATCGCCCAGATCACCGACGTCTCCACCGCACTCTTGAATTACCTGAAGGGATAAAACCACCATGACTCCTGAGCAACTGCGCACCTTGCGCGGACCTCTTCTCGTGCGCACCGCCGGAGAGCAGTCCTCCACCTTTGATCAGCGCCTGCTGCAGTCTGGTGCGGATCACGAGTGGCAGCACGCCGATCCCTGGCGCGTCCTGCGCATCCAGGGCGAGTTCGTGGACGGCTTCGACGCCCTGGCCAAGCTGCCCAAGGCCGTGACCGTCTTCGGCTCTGCCCGCACCCCAGAGGATGATCCGAATTACCAGCTGGGCGTTGCCTTGGGCCGCCGCCTAGTAGAGGCAAAGTATGCCGTTATCACCGGCGGCGGCCCCGGCATCATGGAGGCGGCCAACCGCGGCGCGCATGAGGCCGGCGGGCTGTCTGTGGGCCTCGGCATCGAGCTGCCGCATGAGCAGGGCCTGAACCCATACGTCGATCTGGGCCTGAACTTCCGCTACTTCTTCGCGCGCAAGACCATGTTCCTCAAGTACTCCCAGGCCTTCATCTGCCTGCCGGGTGGCATGGGCACCATGGATGAGTTCTTCGAGGTCATGTGCATGGTCCAAACCGGCAAGGTGACTAACTATCCCATCGTGCTCATGGGCACCGACTACTGGGCCGGCTTGGTGGAGTGGATGAAGACGACCCTGGCTGAGGGCGGGTTCATTAACCCCGAAGACCTTGATCTCTTCCTCATCACGGATGATATCGATGAAGCCGTCGCCCACATCCTGGCCTCGCACAAGGTCATGTCGGACAAGCGCCTGCGGGAGCAGGAGAGCAAGTGACCTTTGCCCCCAACCTCGCGCGGGTCATGGCGATCGTGAACCGCACGCCCGACTCCTTCTACGACAAAGGCGCTACCTTCGAGCTCGACCCCGCCATCCAGCGCGCTGAGCAGGCGCTTGACGACGGCGCCTCCATCATCGACATCGGCGGAGTCAAGGCTGGCCCGGGTGAGCACGTGGATGCGGCCGAGGAAATCGAGCGCGTCGTGCCGACTATCGCGGAGCTGCATCGGCGCCGCCCGGACGCGCTGATTTCCGTGGACACGTGGCGCGCCGAGGTAGCAGAAGCAGCTATCGCCGCTGGTGCCAGCTTGGTCAACGACACGTGGGCCGGCTGGGATCCAGAGCTCATCGAGGTGGCCGGCGATAAGAAGGTGGGCTACGTGTGCTCGCACACCGGCGGCGTGACCCCGCGCACCCGCCCGCATCGTGTGCATTTCGACGACGTGGTCGCTGACGTCATCGCCGAGACTACGCGACTGGCGGAGCGCGCCGCCGACCTCGGCTGCCCGGAGGAGCTGACGTTCATCGACCCCACGCACGACTTTGGCAAAAACACCTTCCACGGTCTGGAACTGTTGCGGCGCATCGATGAGATCGTGGCAACGGGCTGGCCGGTGCTCATGGCGTTATCGAATAAGGACTTTGTGGGCGAGACCCTCGACCGAGCCGTCGACCAGCGCGTCGCGGGCACCCTGGCAGCGACGGCGTGGTCGGCAGCGCGCGGCGTGGCGGCGTTTCGGGTGCATGAGGTGGGCCCGACGCTCGATGTCATCCGCATGACCGCTGCCATTCAGGGACAAATGGCGCCGCTCGCGACGACGCGGGGGCTGGCCTAAGGCATGTTTCCGAGCATTTCTGTGGTCATCCCTGCGCTGAATGAGGAGCGCACCGTCGCGCACGTCGTGCGCGCCTGCCTGGCGGATGAGCCTTTAGAGGTCATCGTCATCGACGCCGATTCCACCGATGAGACCGCCGCCCGGGCCGCCGCGGCGGGTGCCCGGGTGTGCAACTGGCGCGAGGTGCTGGACGAGGAACCGCGTCCGGGAAAAGGCGAGTCCCTGTGGCGCGGGGTGGCCGCGGCCCGTGGTGAGGTGGTCGTGTTCATCGACGCGGATTTAGAGTCTGCGCGGCCCGGCATGGTCACAGCACTGACCGAGCCCTTCGTGGATCCCCACGTGCAGCTGGTCAAGGCGCGCTACGCGCGCAGCCTGAACGGCCAGCCCACCGGTGGCGGGCGAGTTACGGAGCTGAGCGCCAAGCCGCTGCTGCGCATGTTCTTCCCCGAGCTCGCGCACATCGATCAGCCTCTGGGCGGGGAGTACGCGATTCGCCGCGAGACAGCCCTGGGTCTGCCTTTTGTGGCGGGCTACGGGGTGGAGGCGGGGTTGCTGATAGACGTCGCCAAGCGCTATGGCCCCCACGCCATCGCCGAGGTGGACCTGGGCACCCGCGCCCACCGCAACCGGCCGCTTGAGGAGCTGGCCCCGATGGCCGATGTTGTCGCGCGCACCATCCTCTCCCGCGCGGGCGTGGTTGGCCCCGTTGCCCAACGTCCGCCGCTGCTGGGTAAGATTTAGCGCATGATGTCCTGGATTCTTCTCATCGTCGTCCTTATCGCCCTCGTCATTATTGGCACATGGGCGTGGGGAACCATCGTGGGTCGGGGGACCGTGATGGAGGCTCCCGATACGGCCGTGGATACCAACGAGGAGAATCTGCGCGCTCTTGAAGAGGGGCGCTTCGACGACCTGCGTTTCGACGTCGTGACACGCGGCTACCGCCAGGACCAAGTGGACGCCCTGCTGGCCGCCGTGGAGCGCCGCTTGGGCGCTGAGCCGGTGGCTTCTGACGGTTCTGCAGATGATTCTGCGGAACCTTCCGCTGCGGGTGTGGCAACGAGCCTGCCGCTGTCGACCGAAAAAGAGCTAGACTAGAAGGACGTTCTAAAAATAGTCGAAGGAGACTCAATATGGCAGCGATGAAGCCCCGTACCACTGGTGGAGAGATGGAAGCGGTAGAGGAGTCCCGCAAGATCGTGATGCGCATTCCTTCTGACGGGGGTGGGCGCATTGTCATTGAGCTCAGTAAAGAAGAAGCAGCGGAGCTGGGTTCACTCCTCGTAGCAGTTTCTAGCTAGTCTAGGAGCATGCTTTCACATATCGTCGATATTCTGGCCGATCCCGCCGATGGCAGCGCCCTGCAGGGCGCGGATGATTTTTCTCGCCTCGTGTCGGAGACCGGCCATTCTTATGACGTGGCCAAGCAGGGCTACGTCACGCTGGCGGCCGGCGCGGGCCTGAAACATCAGGGCGACGATGCCGCGATGGTTACCGCCCGCGAGACCTACCTGGCCATGGGGCACTTCGCGCCCTTCGTGGAGGCAGTGACTGGCGCGGTCCAGGATTCTTTGGAAACCCAGGATGCGGCTGAGCACGTAGCAGGCCTCGATGAGGACACCGCCCCCGTGCTCCTTGAGGTGGGCGCGGGCACGGGTTACTACCTTGCCCACACGCTCGATTCGATTGAGGGCGCTCGTGGCGTGGGCCTGGATATCTCTACGCATGCGGCCAAGCACCTGGCCAAGTCGCACGAGCGCGTCGGTGCCGTGGTCGCGGATGTGTGGGAGCGTCTGCCCCTCAAGGATGATTCGATTCACGCCATCTCGGTCGTTTTTGCCCCGCGCAACCCGGCGGAATTCCAGCGCGTTCTCGCTCCCGGTGGGGAGGTCGTTGTGCTGACTCCGCAGGCTGGCCACCTCGATGAGCTGCGGGAGCCTTTGGGCATCCTCGGCGTCGAGGAAGGAAAGGTGGAGCGTCTTTACGCGCAGGCGGAAGGTTTCCTTGAACAGGCGGCCGATCCGGTCGATATTTCCTTCCCCATTGTCCTCGACAAGGCCTCCATCGCCGCGCAGGTGGGAATGAGCCCCTCGGCGCGCCACATCAGCCCGGAAGAGCTGGCTGAGCGTATGGCCTCTCTGCCGCAAACCCTGACCGTGACGGCGCATGCCCGTCTGGACCGCCTGCGCTCTGCTTAATAGGCGGCTTTAATCTCGGGCCGCGTGCTGATTGCATTTCTGGCCTAAACGCTTCATAGCTGCAGCTGTGGCCCATCCTCAGCATTTCATGGCTACATCCCCGGTCCATCCTCAGCATTTCATGGCTACATCCCCGGTCCGGCCTTGACGCCGCGCGGCTACCAAAACTTCCCTTCGCGCTCACCGGCAGTGCACGCGACGGTTGTCTGAAGCCCACGGTGAGCGCGAAGGGCGGAGTGAGGCCCGGCCTGGCTGAGTGACGCGCGTCAGCTGCGTGGTCCCGCTGGCGCTCGAGGGCATCCTCGCTAATCTCCCTTCGCGCTCACCGGCCGCGCCCGCGGTGGTTGTTTGATGTCTATGGTGAGCGCGAAGGGCGGGGTGTGATCTGACCTGGCTTAGGGAAGCAGGGAAGCTGTGTAGCCTCGCTGGCGCTGAAGAGGAACTGCATCAGTCTCCCTTCGCGCTCACCGGCCGCGCCCGCGGTGGTTGTTTGATGTCCACGGTGAGCGCGAAGGGTAGGGGAGCGCATTAAGAGGAGGACCGGTCATCCCGGTCCTCCTCTTATAGTTCAACACACGCGCGATGCGATTAAGAGCGCTTGGTGCCCTTTCGGCTCCACGACTGCTCAATGACAGCCTCGCCCTCCGTGCTGACCTCGATGGCAGAGCACCCGCCCTCGAAGTAGACGCGAGAGCTCATGGCCACCAAGCCGCCATCCACAAACACCTCAACGCTAGCGCCGTCCTGGATGACGGTGAGCGTGTCCGAATCGCCCTCAGCCAGCTGGGTCACCGCAGGAGCAGAGTCCTTGAAGTAGTGATCAAAGGCCTTCGACATGGAGCGATCCAGGCTGATCTCGGAGCCGGTGTGGCGGATGACCGCGGCGGCATCACCGTTACCGTCCTTCAGCGTGACGGTCACGGCGGAGCCTTCCGGAACCTCCAAAACACCAGTCCAGGATTGGGCATAATCGGAGAGCTTCACCGCATCCGGCAGACCCTCCGCCGGGGTCTGGTACAGCACACCGCCCTGCAGCGTGACCGCACGGGGCAGCGACAGGCTATTGGCCCAGCCCTCCGCCTCCCAGGATGGGTGCTTGGTGGCGTCGTCACCGCGACCGTTGCCGTTGAGCAGACCGAGGATGACCGCACGGTCGTAGCGGCGCTCTTGCGGAATCGTTCCGGTCGTGGTGTTGGTGTTGCGCGGGCGGGAGAAATCGTGGCCAAAGTCCACGCGCTGGAAACCCTTCGCCACGGTGAACACCGTGCCATCAAGGCGGCCCACGATATAGCCGGAAACATCGCGGCCCTCGCGCTCTAAGGTCACGAAGAGCACATCGTAGATTTCCCTATCGACCTCGTCGCGCAGGCGCACCAAGCGCGGCGAGACCACCGGCGGGATGGGGGAGGTAGCCGGAACCTCGCCCTCCTCAAAACCGGGGTCGCCGTCGAAGCTCAACGGCCCGAGGAGCGTCCAGGATTCGCCATCGGGGCTATCCAGGATCACCGGCACCGGCGCGTCCGAGTGCCCGGTCAGCGCAAGCATGAGCCAGCCATCGTGGCCTTCCTCGCGGTCCTCCTTAGCCCAATCTGGGACCACAGAGGGAGAGCGGAAGCGGTCGTGATTGGTGCTGGCACCGACAGCTTCGCCGAAGCGGACGACATCCGGGTCGAGCGCCGTAGGGTCATCGGAGACGACGCACTCATCGGCGTAGTCGGTGTAGCGCGCTAGGCGCACGCTCGTACCCACCGAGGTCACCGAGGTGAAATATAGGTTGAGGGCCTCCTTGCCCTCCGCGACGGAGCCAGCACGCAGCGACAGCTCTCCGCCCACGGGGGCGAGGACATCGTCGCAGTCGAGCCACTCAAAAGCTGTTTCTTCCGACGTGGAATGGCCCCAGCGTGCGGGCTGGTCAGCCGCGGGCCGGTACTGGTGGAACAGGTGCCACGTGTTACCGTCGCGGACGATTCCCGCGGGGGCTTCGAGGATCCCGGTGTCGGGAACGAAATGTAGTTCTGGGCGATGAGGCGGTTCGTTAAGAGTCACGGCAGTCCTTCCTACATCAACGAACGGTAAATGTCCACGGTCTGCTGCGCGATGGTAGCCCACGAGAAAGCATCAATGGCGCGCTGGCGACCGGCGCTGCCAAAGCGCTGCGTCAGTTCCTTGTCCGCTGCCACTCGATTCACGGCGGCGGCGAGATCAGCCTCAAAGGTGGCTTCATCAGCGGCATCGTAATTGACCAAAACGCCGGTCTCACCATCCACGACGACCTCTGGGATGCCACCCACATTGGAGGCTACGACCGCGGTGCCGCAAGCCATGGCTTCGAGGTTAACAATGCCCAGCGGCTCATAGATCGACGGGCAGACGAACACATCGGCACCGGAATAGACTTGCTTAATCTCCTCGCGGGACAGCATGTCCTTAACCCAGAACACACCATCGCGCTTGGAGCGCAACTCCTCCACGAGGGCTTCGGTCTCCGCCGCAATCTCCGGCGTATCCGGCGCGCCCGCACACAGCACGAGCTGGATATCCTCGTCAAAGCTCTGGGCCGCCTTGAGCAGGTGCTTCACGCCCTTCTGTCGGGTAATCCGGCCCACGAAGGCAACGACGGGACGCTGCTTGTCGACGCCCAACTTATCCAGCACCGCCGACTCACCCGGCTGCCACACCTGCGTATCGATGCCATTGAGGACCACATGCACCTTATCGGCGTCGATACGGGGGTAGGCATCCAAGATGGAATCTTTCATGCCGGCAGATACGGCGATGACGGCGTCGGCGTATTCCATCGCGTTCTTCTCCGACCAAGAGGAGACCTCATAACCGCCGCCCAGCTGCTCGCGCTTCCACGGGCGGTGCGGCTCGAGGGAGTGCGCGGTAACCACGTGGGGGATACCGTACAACCGGCTGGCGAGGTGCCCACCAAGGCCCGTGTACCACGTGTGCGAGTGAGCCACATCGATGTCGGAGGCGGCGTTGGCCATGCGTAGACCCGTAGACAGTGTCTGCAGCGCAGCGTTGGCATCCTTCAATGCGGGGTCAACGCCATGGACAAAAACGTCTTTCTCGTCGCGCTCAGACCCCATGCAGTGGACGGAGACATCGATGATCTCGCGCATGAAACGGGTGAGCTCTGCAACATGGACGCCAGCTCCACCGTAAATCTCAGGCGGATACTCCTTAGAAAAAATTCCGGCTCTCATACTCGCCAGAATACGGACATTCCGCAGCGCGCGCTAAACCTTCCTATCGCGCGCCTCGGGCGCGGCGCGCAGCGGCTTTGGGACGCAAACACGAAGGAAGCACGCAAGAGGGGTGAGGGAGGTTAAAGGGGGTAAAAACACGCAAACTTCTACTGCACGATGCGGAAAATGTCTATAAGTTGGGTGGTGTGAGAAGCCTTCCTAATGTCCTTGCCATTGTCCTTGCCGGCGGCGAGGGAAAGCGCCTCTTTCCGCTGACGGAAGACCGCGCTAAGCCCGCCGTTCCTTTCGGCGGCTCCTACCGCCTGATCGACTTCGTGCTGTCCAACCTCGTTAACGCCGGATACCTCAAGATTGCGGTGCTAACCCAGTACAAGTCCCACTCTTTGGACCGCCACATTTCCCAGGCGTGGAACCTGTCTGGCCCGACTCCGCAGTACATCGCCTCCGTACCCGCCCAGCAGCGCCGCGGTAAGCGTTGGTACAACGGTTCGGCCGATGCCATCTTGCAGTCGCTGAACCTGATTTATGACGAGAAGCCGGATTACGTCATCGTCTTTGGCGCCGACCACGTCTACCGCATGGACCCGGCCCAGATGGTGGAGGAGCACATCGCGACTGGCCTGGACTGCTCCGTGGCGGGCATCCGCGTCCCGCGCTCGGAGGCTTCTGCCTTCGGCTGCATCCAGGCGGATGGGATGGGCACGATTACGGAGTTCGTCGAGAAGCCTGCGAATCCCCCGGCCACCCCGGATGATCCGAACATGACCTACGCCTCCATGGGCAACTACGTCTTCACCACGCAGGCGCTTATCGACGCTTTGCTGGAAGACGAAAAGAATGAGGACTCCGCGCATGACATGGGCGGCAACATCATTCCTTATTTCGTGAAGCGTGAGCAGGCACACGTCTACGACTTCATGGCCAATGAGGTGCCCGGTTCTACGGAGCGTGACCATGGCTATTGGCGCGATGTCGGTACCATCGACTCCTTCTATGAGGCACACATGG
Source organism: Corynebacterium sp. c25Ua_47 (assembly GCF_039907205.1). Classification (NCBI taxonomy): domain Bacteria; kingdom Bacillati; phylum Actinomycetota; class Actinomycetes; order Mycobacteriales; family Corynebacteriaceae; genus Corynebacterium; species Corynebacterium sp. c25Ua_47. Next base: position 38,518 of record NZ_JASBOH010000016.1, read on the forward strand.
ACATGATTTCGGTGCACCCCATTTTCAACCTGTACAACCGCTCGTGGCCTATTCACTCCACAGATGACTCGAACTTCCCGCCGGCGAAGTTCGTGCAGAACGGTATCGCCCAGTCCTCGATGGTGGCTCCGGGCTGCATTGTCTCCGGCGGTACGGTGCGTAACTCTGTGCTCTCTTCGGACGTGCACGTGGCCGATGGCGCGACGGTGGAAGGCTCCGTCATCCTGCCGGGCGTGCGCATTGGACGCGGCGCGGTGGTCCGCCACGCCATCCTGGACAAGAACGTGGTGGTCAGCGATGGTGCGATCATCGGCGTGGACCGCGAGCGCGATGAGGAGCGCTTCAAGGTTTCCGAAGGTGGCGTGGTCGTCGTGGGTAAGAACGTAAAGGTCTAAGCCGCGAGACAGCACAGTAGTTTAAGCGGGCGTGCGGGTGGATTGAAGACCACTCCACGCCCGCTTTTCGTGGCTTTGATGGCGCCGACGAGTTCCGGGCTGCTTCAGGAGCCTGCGTAACAACACTCCCAGCAACAGCACACTCTGCAACAACACGCGCGGCACAACCACACCCTGCAACATCACGCGCGGCACAACCACACCCTGCACCAACACACCCGTGCAACACCACAATCCTGCACCAACACACCCTTCGCGCTCACCGAAAGTGCGCGGCCCGCCTCGTGAAGCCCCATGGTGAGCGCGAAGGGCGGGGGTGGGAACGGAGAAGGAGTAAAAGTGGGCGCAAAGAAGGACACCGGCGCCACAGGGCGGGGTTTAGCTCGGAGACGTATCAGTGGCTAAACCAACGGTGTCCTAAATGACGAAAGTCTCCGAGCCGATCGAAAAACAGGCGATGGTTTTGGCAGATCGGGCAGTTTCAGAAGGCGGCTACAGCTTGGTAATGAGCGTCAGGCCCGCGCCGTAGGGCAGGCGCGTCACGGCCGCGCCCTCGAGGGAGCGGGCAACCTCGTCGGCCTCGCGGGCAGCGGCGGTGTCGCGGTCGGTGCGGGAGGGGTCGGCCACGGTGCCGTCGAGAAGCGCATTGGCCAGCACCAAAGTGCCGTGCTGGTGCAGCAGCGGCCAAGCAGCCTTGAGCAGTGCAGGCATGTCGAGCGCGGGGACCTCGGCGTAGATCACCTGGTAGGTGTCATTGGCCAGGCGGCCCATGATGTCGAGCGGACGAGACGGCAGGAAGCGGCCGCGGCTGGGGGAGTAGCCGGCCTCGCGGAAGGTTCGCTTGGCGCTGGCTTGATGTTCTGCCTCCGGATCGATGCAGGTGAGGATTCCGTTCTCCGGCATGCCTGCAAGCAGATAGAGGCCCACGACGGATGCTGCGGGAGTAATCGCCACCGCCTGCGGCCGCGAGGTGGTGCCGGACGAGACCGCCGCGAGCGTGGTGAGCAGCTGGCCTGTTGCCTCATCCGGGGCTGGCAGGCCATACTCCTCCGCGTGGGCGCGAGCGCCGGCGAGAACCTCGGAGACCTCGCTGGTGGATTCGATGTAGGTTCGCATTGCGTCATAAGCCGTAGTAGTCACAAAAGAAAACCATAGTGAAATCGCCACAGCTGCGTGCCGAGAATCGCCCACAACTCTCCTCAGCTGTGACGCAAGAAGCGCATGTAAGCGGTGTGACGGATTCACAGGCTGCTCACAGGGCCGTGGCTGGAGTTTCGACGCGCACTATAGAAAGATATTCGGCATGACCACACAGCAGCGCGAGTTTGAGCCCGCTCACCGTTCCACCGATTCCTCCGCCACTGGCAGCCATGATGCCAGCGCTGAAACTGAGAAGTTGACCGGAACCGCTGCGTTCGACGCCGGCCAGGCCGATATGCCTTCCTGGGGCGAACTCGTGGCTGAGCACGCCGATGATGTCTACCGCTTGGCTTACCGCCTCTCCGGTAACCAGCATGATGCCGAAGACCTCACCCAAGAGACCTTCATGCGCGTCTTCCGCTCCTTGGATAAGTACCAAGCGGGGACCTTTGGGGGCTGGCTGCACCGCATCACCACCAACCTCTTCTTGGATATGGTCCGCCACCGCTCCAAGATCCGCATGGAGGCCCTGCCGGAGGATTATGAACGCGTCCCCGGCACTGACATGACCCCGGAGCAGGCCTATTCGGTAGCTAACCTGGATCCGGCGCTGCAGTCCGCACTGGATAACCTCGCACCGGATTTCCGCGTGGCCGTGGTTCTCTGTGATGTCGTGGGCATGAGCTACGACGAAATCGCTGAAACCCTCGGCGTCAAGATGGGCACCGTGCGCTCCCGCATCCACCGCGGCCGCTCCCAGCTGCGTGCCGCTCTGGAGAAGGAAGCCGAGAGCAACGCAGACACCCGCAGCCTGCTGCGTACGCGCTAGACTAGGCAGCGTTTAAGTCTGAGACCGCGAGAATTCTGCCGCCTAGGTGGAAGAGAACGCACTGAGGTGAGGTGACGTTGAGGTGAAAGCAGAAGGACATAGCAGCGACGGCCAGTCCCTGAGTCTGTCCGGGTTCTTCACCGAGGCCCAAGCCAAAGTCCGCGATAAGGCGAAGGCCCGCGCCCAGCGGGCAGATACTATCGGCCATTTGGGGCCCGAGGCGGTCGTCGCTTTCGTCGACGGCGAGATGCCAGCCAAATATGCCCACCGCGTACGCATCCACCTTGTGCACTGCCCGGAATGCCGGGCAGAAATCCACCACCAGCGCAACGCCGCCGAGTGGGTTCGCGAATGCAGCGTGGAATCCCACGTTAAGGCGCCGGACTCGCTCATGGCAAAGCTCGCTGGCATCGCCCATCAGGGCGTAGGGCCCGGGCCGGATGCGGAAGCGCCTGCGCACCAGCCACGTCAGGATTTCCTGGACAAGGTGGAGATGGTTGTGCGCGCCATCCGGCACAACCAGCGGGGCTAACAAGAGACCGAAGCCTTCCGCGCGCCCGTCGCCCTGTCATCACTAGCGAAGTAGTTAAGATAGTTTCGTGTTTTCCTCAATTGGTTGGGTAGAGATCATTGTCATCGTGCTGCTGGGGCTGGTGATCATCGGCCCTGAGCGCTTGCCCGGCGTGATCATGGACGTCCGCGCGGCTATCTACGCGGCGCGCAAGGCCATTGCGAACGCCAAGGCGGAGCTCAACGGTGAGATGAGCGGTCTCGGCGCGGAGTTCGACGACCTCCGCGTGCCCCTGAGCCAGGCGGCGGAGTGGACGCGCATGGGGCCGCGCGGGGTTATCACCAAGGCGCTTTTCGACGGCGACGATTCCGCCTGGGACGACTTCAACCCGAAGAAGATGGCAGAGGACATCAAGAAGAGCACCAGCCCGTATGAGCATGACGCGGAAATAAACAACCAACCCGCGCATAACCAGCAGGGGCCGGCGCAGCCAGCGCCGGAGCAGAACACTGGCCGACCGACCTTCGATTATTCGCAGGTCTATCCGGACCTTGGCGCCCAGCAGCCAGCGGGGGAGAAGGCGGCTAAAACGACACAGCCCCCGCGCGGCGGAAATGCATCCACCGGCGAGGGCAGCTCCTCCTGGGAGGACGTCACCTAAGGGTTATTTAGCCCTTGCGGGTGACACCCAAGCCGAGCTTCTTGCCCACGAGGGAATCGGAGCGCACCGCGATCGAATCCGCCACCTTGTTGATGGCCTGGGTAGCGGGGGAGTCGGGCGCGGAGATGACGATGGGGGTTCCGGCATCGCCAGCCGCGCGCAGGCTCGGATCCAGCGGGATGCTGGCCATCAGGGGAACCTCGTGGCCCAGCAGCACGCTGAGGCGCTCGGCTACTACGCTGCCGCCGCCGGAGCCGAAGATATCCATGGTGGAGCCATCCGGCATGACCATCGCACCCATATTCTCAATCACGCCGGCCACGCGCTGGCGCGTTTGCTGGGAGATGGAACCGGCACGCTCAGCCACCTCGGCCGCGGCTGCCTGCGGGGTGGTCACAATCAGCAGCTCGGCATTTGGGATGAGCTGGGCTACCGACAGGGCCACGTCACCGGTACCCGGCGGCAGGTCCAGCAGGAGCACATCCAAGTCGCCCCAGAAGACGTCCGCGAGGAATTGCTGGAGGGCGCGGTGGAGCATTGGTCCGCGCCAGACCACCGGCGCGTTGCCCTCGACGAATTGGCCAATGGAAATGTGCTTAATGCCGTGGGAGATGGGGGGAAGCAGCATTTCGTCGTCAAGCACTGTGGGGCCCGCCGTGGAACCCAGCAGGCTGGGCACGGAGTGGCCGTAAATATCGGCGTCCACGATGCCCACCTTGAGCCCCTTGTTGACCAGGGCCGCGGCCAGGTTCACCGTGACGGAGGACTTGCCCACGCCACCCTTGCCGGAAGCCACTGCGAATACGCGGGTGGTGGACTCGGGCTTGGCAAAGGGGATCTCCGGCTCAGCCTGCCCGCCGCGCAGCTTCTGCTTGAGCTCCTTACGCTGCTCGTCGCTCATCGGCGTCATCGAGATGCTGATGTTGCCGACACCGTCGAGCTCCGCCACGGCCGCGCGGGTATTGGACTCGATGGTGCCCTTCATCGGGCAGCCGGCGATGGTGAGATAAAGCTCGATGTCCACGTCCGAGCCGGTGACGGTCACGGACTTCACCATGCCGAGCTCCGTGATGGGGCGTCCGATTTCTGGGTCATCGACGCGTGTGAGCGCGTCGCGAACGGAAGATTCAGTAATAGCGCTAGTCATAACGCGCATTAGTCTAGTCACTTGCTATCGGGGAGAGCCACACCGCCGTCTGGCCAGCGAGGTGTGTAAGATTCAGCCAGATGCTGCGGCCCAGCGCTGCGGACTGAGGAACTTTAAGAACAGCGACATGTGTGCTGCATGTCCGGTTGAATAGAAAGAATGCGCCTGATTCTGATGCCCCGCCTTATTGCACGTTCCCGCACCTTCGCCCGCGTTGTTGGGGTGGCCTTGGTGGCGGTTGCGGGGGCGTCGTTAAGCGCCTGCTCCGGGTATGAACCCAAGCCGGAGCCGAACCCAGTGAACTCTGCGCCGATCACCATCATGATTGACCCGACTTCCCACAAGCAGCGCGTGCTAGCGGAAATCTACCGCCAGACCCTGCTCGACGAAGGGCGTGCAGTCACCGTGTCCCAGGATCCCATGGTGGTGCGGCGCGGCACTGGACACACAAGTGGGGTGAGCCGCAACGGCAACTTCTTTGTTGGTTGCACGGGTGAGTTTTTGAACGCCTTCAACCCAGCGGAGGCCCGCGCGATATCGAAAGACTACGCGGCCGCTCAGGATGAGGGCACAAAGGACGTGGATTTCTTGGAGCGTGCACACATCGCGCTCATGGCGTCGGTGCCGCCGGAGCTTTCCGTAGTGGAACCCGCAGGCGCCCAAGGCTGCCCGAACGCCAAGCCGGAGCTGCCGCAGAACTACGTCGTGGTCTACCAGGATGGCCTGTTTAACCGCGACGAGAAGCTCGAAGTCGCCTCTTTTACCAAGTTCCTCACCGCGCAGGACCTCGACGAGGTAGTGCAGGAAGTCGAGGACTCCGAGGACTTTGAGGGAACCGTGCGGGCCTGGATGGAGGCCAACCTCCAGCAAGACCTTAATGAGGAGGGCGACTCCAACTCTTCCGGCGGTTCGGATTTGGTCCATGAGGAATCCTAGAAGAGACAGGCATAAGGGGTGAAGCTCCAGGCATCTGAGCGATGTCCCAGGAGTGTATAAAACGCCGATGGGCACGCCCTGCTTGGCGACGTTTCACCGAACCGCCCGTTCCTTCAGTGCAGAAACGGATCAGTTTCTCACAGAGTGGTCGATGCTGGGAAGTTTATGTTTCCCATGAGGATCGTAACTATTCTTAGAAAAGCCAGATAAAAGCCTGTTTTCCTTGAGACTTTCTGTGACGGCGGGTAATATCCAAGGTGATCATCTGCCTTTTTCCTGTCTATTCTCAAGAGGATTTGTGAGGAAATGTCTTGAGAAGCCGCCGCGGCTTTCGGGTTTCCACACTGTGGGGTGGGGCAGGGTACTGCGTTTGAAAGGACCTAAGGAATGAATACACCACGAAGTGGCTCGGCCCGTCGGCGCTCTTCCCGTAAAGGAGTGGCAGCCCTTTCTGCTATTACGCTCGCGCTGAGTGGCCTCAGCATCACCTCTTTTAATACGGTGGTCCCTGACGCCATCGCCGCGGAGTTCTCTGGGGGTATCCGCGACAAGTCGGGAGCGGTGGAGCAGGATGCCCAGAAGGCCTCCGACCTGCCGGCCGGTTCGTGTGTTGTCTCGGGAAAGGCTGAGAATGGTAGCCAGGCTGGTTTCAGCTGGAATACCTCTGAGCCGTCTGCGTCCAGCCCCAACAAGAAAGCCTGGGGATTGAGCGTCTCCTTTGACAACTCGAAGGACCGCACATTCGCTGATTGGGCCTTTACCAATTCAGGCCTTATGGGTGCGTACCTTGATGCAGCTCAGGTTCCCGCCATGGATGCCGGTCAGACCCTTGTTGACAAGGTAGTCACACACAAGGCCGACGAATTCCTCAAGATTGATGGCTCTGGGCGACAGCGAAACCTGAACCTTGTCGCGGAACTGACCGATGCGGAAGTCAAGCAGTTCGCTGAGGCCACTGCCGCGAACCCGGTACGCTACGCCTGGCAGGGTAACTATAAGACTGACCGAACCTCCGGTCCGTTTGCCACCCAGGGAGACAGTGCATCCTTTTCGGCCGTGGTGAACCCGTGGCCGAGCGAGAACATCGAATGTAACCCGATTTCAGTGTCATGGGAGAACCAAGAAAAGCTGGTGATCAGGCCGGGCGAGGAGCTCAAGGTCGGCAAGATTAACGTTCCAGCGATTAAAGGCGAGGGCGTGGATGATTCCCTGTCCCGCATGGTTGTGGAGGCCTACGACGCCCAGGGTAGCTTCATCGGAACGAGCGACACCGCTGCTTCAGGTGGCGGCACGTCGAGCCTACGTATCGATCAGACTACCGGCGATATCTTCTACACCATGCCGGAGTACAAAGGCACGAAGCTGAGTCAACAGCAGGGCATGCGGTTTAGCGTGTTGGCAAAGCCGCGTTCTGTGGAGCAGCTTCAAGCTGCAGCTGAGAAGAATAACGACGGCGAAGGCAGTGCTTTTGATAGCTCTAATTCGCTTTCTCGCTACAATAAGGCCAACGTAGTGAGCAACAATCAGTGGAGTTTCGACGACACTCAGTTCCACGATCCGGAGTATTCGCCGGTCCAGCAATCAGTGACCTCTGGCGTTGATAAGACTTCGAATACAGTTGTCACTGGGCCCCAAACTCTTACCTATAAGCAAGTGGGTGACAAGATCGCTGACTTGATAAGAAGACGTGAGGATGGCGGCGTCGAAGCCGAGGTGAAGCTTGATAAGCGCTACGTTTATAAAGGTTGGGACGCCAAGCTAGATCCAAACACTTACGATGTCACCGTCACAACACCTGCTAATCCGATGCCGGGCACGTTCGCTCAGCCTCGTGTTATCGTCACCTATTCCAATGGCTCGCAAGATATTATTCCGCTGCTCGCTGTCATCGACCCGAACGATACTCAGGTTACGGAATTAGCTGTCAGGGGAACGGTTGAGGGCCCAGCTGGTAAAGTACTCGTTTCAGAGCTTGACCTAAAGCCTAGCTTTGAGGGATACGACCCAGTCCGGCCCAAGTCTTTTGATGTTGACCCTGCGTCAGTTCCAGAAGGATGGAAGGTGACCGTCGATGATGATGGCACCGTCAAAGTCAGGGCAACGTCCCCGGAAGCTGCTGCGAACAACACCAAGATTTTGCCGAGGGTTATCGCTACCTACCCAGATGGGACGACCGATACCGTTGAGGTTCCCTTCCAGATTGTCAATGCGATCAAGGTGCCGGACTACACCGCGGAATCCGGCCACGTAAATGAAACGGTTACGCTTCAGCCAACCTTGCCGGAGCTTGGCTTGGGCGGTCGCACCGATGACGAGAAACCTAATCGCTATACTTTCCCAGACGGTTCTTTGGAGTACAAATATGGTGACTGGACAGTCACTATCGACGAGAATACTGGTGAGCTGACTTCGACGATTCCGGAAACAGCTATACCTGGCGCGCGACTAACCATCCCAGTGAAGGCTTACTACGCTACGGGCGCTACCCCACAGGTGGTGACCGGAACCATCAACGTTATTGGTGATGGTTCCGGTAAGGACTTCGCTTCCTACCCTGCGCAGGTGACTAAGGCAGGGGAGAAGGCGACTTCGGATATCGATACGATGTTGTCCGATCCGAAGCTCGCTAAGTACAAGTTGCCTGATAACTTGCCGCAGGACTGGGAGTTCGGCATTGATGAGAAGGGTACGGTTACCGCAACCCCGAATGCGACAGTGGAGAATGGTACGACTGTCACCGTCAATGTAGAAGTAACCTACCCGGATGGTTCCACCGCTACTGTTCCGGCAGAGTTTACGGTCATCGATGCCTACGCGCGTACGAATGATCCCTTGTATCCGACGGTTAGTGGTCAACCCGGTACATTAGTGGTTAGCCAGGTGGATCGTACTAACCTGTACGATGCTGCTGAACCGAAGTTTTCCATTATTACGGATCCGAATGACCCGGATTATATTGATCCACCCCGCAACCTGAAATGGGAAGATGTGAAGATTGACCCGGTTACGGGTGTCATCACCACGCCGATCAGCAAGTTTGCTCTGCCTGGGACCTCTGCGGATATCCCTGTTCGTGTCACATACAAAGACGGTTCGACTGATAAGACGATTGCCACAGTCGTCGTTAAGGCGGAAGTACGGCAGGTCTATGAGGCACAGTACTTGCTGCAAAACACCACGCCTGGTGGAACAATTAAGTCCGAGATTACGGAAGTAACGAGGATTCCTGAACGCGACCTCGCTAAGGATCCTTCGAAGCGTTTCCAGGTGCCCTCAGACTTCAATGGATGGAAGGTCAGCGTCGACGAAAACGGTGTCGTCACCGCCACCGCACCGAAGGACGCTCGACCTGGTGACGGCGTGAGTATCCCTGTTACCGTCACTTACTATGACGGCTCCACCGACACGGTCTATGCACCGTTTAATGTCAAGGAGAACCAGAAGGACATCAGCGAGCCTACATACCCGGTCGAATCAACCAAGCCAGGCACCGAGGTGAAGCGTTCCGTTAACCGGGACGGTGCGCCGAACGGTACGACCTTCTCCTTCGGCTTGGACGGCGACAAGCCGAAAACTGAGGACACCGTTGACGGGTGGACCTACAAGATCGATCCGAAGACCGGTGAGGTTTCCGTAACCCCGCCCGCTGACTCTAAGCCGGGTGACAAGCACGTACACAACGTCACGGTGACGTACCCCGATGGTTCGACCGACGAGACTCCAGTAACCACTGTGGTGAACTTGACTCAGAACTTCGAGGTCGATCCAACCTACCCGCCGGAGACTACGTTCCCTGGTGAGACGGTTACTTCTCCGCTCACTATTGAGCTGCCTGAAGGTATTACCGTGGCGCCGGATCAGCCGTACAAGATCACTCCGGCTGATGGCTACACTGCAACCGGGGATAAAAACGAGTTTGGTAATCCGACGTACACGGTTACGACGGCCAACGGCAATTGGCTGGTCGGCCTGGATGACAAGGGCAACGTAATTGCTACTGCACCTAAGACCGCGAAGCCGGGTGACTCTATCAAGGTTCCGGTCACGGTTACCTACTCCGACGGTTCCACCGATCGGATTTATGCACCGATCAACATCCAGGATGCCCCGACGCGCGAGGTGCCGTTCGATGTTGAGTACAAGTTCGATGACACCGTCCCGCAGGGCACCTACAAGGTCGAAACCGAAGGTGTTCCAGGCACAGAGGTACAGGACCGAAAGGGCAAGTGGTCGCAGACCAAGGCTCCGGTCAATGAGGTCGTCGTCATTGGTACCAAGCCTGCAAAGGCTACCGATGAAATGACTTGGAAGATGTCTACTGGTTTCGACACCATCATGCGTCCGAACTCGGCACTCAAGCCGGGTGAGGTGAAGGTTGTTCAGGAGGGCGAAGCTGGCGAGCGCACCATCACTGCGAAATTCGACGCCACCCTTGAGCCGGGCGGTGTTCCAACGGTGAAGACCACGTCGGATACCGTGACCAAGGATCCGAAGCCACGCATTGTGGAGTACGGCCCGCGCCTTGAGGATCAGGAACTGGTTTTCACTGACAAGAACCGCATCCCGTTCGAGACTGAGATCATTTATGACGACACTCTTAAGGCTGGCGAGCAGGTCGTTAAACAGAAGGGTGAAGAAGGCGAAGAGACCGTTACGACTAAGCAGAAGCTTGTCGACGGAATACCTTCCGGTGATCCGGTAGTCACCAAGGAACGGACTAAGGCTCCGGTCAAGCAGATCATCCGCGTTGGTGGCAAGACCACTGGTGAGAACGTCGAAACCTTCAAGACGGAAGCTCCGTTCAAGGTCGTCATCAAGTACGACCCGAACATGCCTGCTGGTGAGTCCAAGGTGACGACGCCAGGTGTTCCGGGTGAGAAGACGGTGACGATCAAGCGCAACATCACCAACTCGAACCCGGACAGTGAGCCGACGGTCTCTGAAGAGATCACGAAGCAGCCTGTCGACGAGGTCATCACCGTTGGTACCAAGCAGGCCACTGCGACCGATACGGTCGAGTGGAAGGAGCCGATTCCATTCGGCACGACTCTGCGTCCGAACCCTGACCTCGCTCCGGGTGAGACTAGGGTGGTTCAGGAAGGCAAGAACGGCGAGGCTTCCTATGCTGCAGTCTTTACCAGCACCAACGGTGAAGCACAGGTTAAGGAAGTCAAGGCCCGCACTGAACCTGTCGAGCGCATCGTCGAGTACGGCCCGAAGGCTGAAGACACCTCTGTGGTAACCAAGACTGAGAAGCCGGTGCCGTTCGAGACGAAGATTACCGCGGACCCGAACTTGGAGGCAGGCAAGCAGGTCGTCGACAAGCAGGGTGAGCTCGGCACTGATGTCGAGACCTCTACTCAGAAGATCGTGGATGGCAAGCCTTTCGGCGAGCCGACCGTGACGACTGAGCGCACCAAGGAGCCGGTTGCGGCCGAGATTCGTGTGGGTACCAAGACCGAGGGCTCTCATGAGACAGTGACCGAGGTTGACGTTCCATTCGAAACCGAGATTCAGTTCGACGACACCATGGAGGCCGGCACCCAGGAAACGGTTCAAGAAGGTAAGCCGGGCAAGGACAAGGTAACGACGACTCAGAAGATTGAGAACTCGAATGTTGTCGGTACCGAGACCAAGACCGAGCGCGTGACCGAGCCTGTCAAGAAGATCATCAAGGTCGGCACTAAGGGCAAGACCACGTCCAAGACCATCGAGTGGACCGAAAACACCCCATTCGAGGTCGAGGTTCGCGAGAATCCGAACCTGAAGGCTGGTGAGACCAAGGTTGTCCAGGAAGGCAAGCCGGGCGAGGTCAAGCACACCGTTACGGTGACCTCCGACAACGGTGAGATTTCCACCAAGGATGACGCCACGGAGATCAGCAAGCCGACCAAGCAGATCATCGAGGTCGGTACTGCGCCGACTCAGACCGAGCTGACGGATAAGCACACCGAGCAGACTCCGTATGAGACCCTCATTGAGACTGACCCGAACCTTGAGGCCGGAAAGGTTGTAGAAGACCAGGCCGGTTCCTTCGGCGAGAAGGAAGTCACGAAGGTTTGGAAGCTCAAGGATGGAAAGGCCGTAGGTGACCCAGAGACCTCTGAAAAGGTCACCAAGGAGCCGACGCCGCGCAAGCTGCGCATCGGTACCAAGGCCGTCACGGAGACCTCTAAGGTCACCACGACGGAGAAGGTTACCGAGACCAGCAACACCACCACGACGGTGACGGAGAAGGAGCCGGCCCCGGAGATTGAACGCTCCTTCTACGGTGTTGAGCTGGTTAAGCCAGGCCAGTCTGAGTCGCAGGACGTGAAGAAGCACACGGATGGCAACACCTATGAGGTGCCGTCGGACGTGGATGGCTGGACCGTCTCCGTTGATGAGAACGGCCGAGTGACGGCAACCGCACCGTCGACGGCGAAGTCTGGCGACTACATCAAGGTTCCGGTAAGGGTGACCCCGAAGGGCGGCAAGCCGTACGAGACGAACGCTGTCTTCATCGTGAAGGAAGACGAGCCGATCGCTCCGGAGCCGAATGACCCGGAGATCATTCAGGCACCGACCTACAACCCGGATGTCATCAAGGCCGGCGAGACCAAGAAGGTTGGCATCAACTATGGCCATACTGAGGGCAACACCTACGAGTTGGGTGAGGTGCCGGCTGGTTGGACCGTGACCATTGATGAGTCCACGGGTGAGCTGACGGTGACTCCGCCGGTTGATACCCCAAGCGGCACCATCAAGGAGATTCCGGTCAAGGTCACCACGAAGAACGGTGATGTCTTTGATGTGAAGACTGTAATTGGTGTCGTCAGCGATAACTGTGGCTGCGGCCCGGTTGAGTCGACCAAGCCGACCGAACCGACGGACGACCCAAACGAGCCGACCAAGCCGACCGAACCGACGGACGAGCCGAACGAGCCGGGAGAGCCGACCAAGCCGACCGAACCGACGGACGAGCCGAACGAGCCGGGTGAACCGAACGAGCCGGGTGAACCGAACGAGCCGGGAGAGCCGGACGAGCCGGGTGAACCGAACGAGCCGGGAGAGCCGGACGAGCCGGGAGAACCGGACAAGCCGGGTGAACCGAACGAGCCTGGCAAGCCGAACGAGCCGGGTGAGCCGAACGAGCCTGGCAAGCCGAACGAGCCTGGCAAGCCGAACGAGCCGGGTGAGCCGAACGAGCCTGGCAAGCCGAACGAGCCGGGTGAGCCGAACGAGCCGGGTGAGCCGAACGAGCCGGGTGAGCCGAACGAGCCGGGTGAGCCGAACGAGCCGGGTGAGCCGAACGAGCCGGGTGAGCCGAACGAGCCTGGCAAGCCCAACGAGCCGGGTGAGCCGAACGAGCCTGGCAAGCCCAACGAGCCGGGTGAGCCGAACGAGCCTGGCAAGCCCAACGAGCCGGGTGAGCCGAACGAGCCGGGCAAGCCCAACGAGCCTGGCAAGCCCAACGAGCCTGGCAAGCCCAACGAGCCTGGCAAGCCCAACGAGCCTGGCAAGCCGGGCACGCCGTCCGACCCGAACGAGCCTCGCATCCCTGAGCTCGGTGGTCTGTGGCCGCTACTCATTCCGTTGGTTCTTGTGCCGCCGGTCTTGAGTCACTTCTTCAAGCCGCCGCATGATCCTGCACTGCCGCAGAAGCCGTTTGAGCCGCTGAAGCCGCTGGATCCGAAGGCCCCGGCCCCTGGCGAGGCCCCGCAGCCGCAGGCACCAGGTGAGGCTCCGAATCAGCCGCAAGCACCAGGTGAGGCAGCACAGCCGAGTGCTGTGGAGTCCAACAACAATGCTCAGCCGAGCCAGAGTGACAACACCACTCGCTCTACTAGCTCGCCCTCGAGCACCAAGGACTCCAAGAAGAGTTCCTCTTCTAGAGCCCTGGCGAATACCGGTGCAAATATCCTGTGGCTACTTGCCGCAGCATGGGCACTGATTGCTGGAGCAGTACTGCTTCTGCGTCCTGGTCGCCGCAAGGAGTCCTAGTCCGCTAGGAAGCTTCAGGGCTGGGTTGCCCTGAAGACACGGTTCACCAAGCCGTGAATGAAACGCCCGAGCAAATGCTCGGGCGTTTCTCTTTTGTCTACTTCATTGCGGTGGTCGGATTCCGTCGTTGAGAACCAATACCGTGTAACCTGACTTGGCTCAAATTAGTGCCGAAGGGTTGGGGTGGTGATGGTG
>NZ_JASBOH010000017.1:0-51119 GCF_039907205.1 Corynebacterium sp. c25Ua_47
CTGCACACACCATGTACTCCTGCCGGTCTGGGGGTCTAAGGGCGGAGGACTCATCGATGTAGGCGACTAGCTGTGATTCCACCCTGAAATTGTAGCCTAGCCTTCAAAGACAACTTCCATATGGCGGGATGCAAGCCACGATCGCTGTGGTCAGAAAACAGCCACCAGGGAACTAGACAGCCGTTGTCTGTGTATAAGGAGAAACGATGGAGTACACCTCAAAAAACAGTTTTAGAATTACTGTCAGAGTCAGAAGGCGTTGGCACAGATGGCCCCCGGTGACCAGGGTTGTGACGACGGCTTCGGAACACCATCCGGTCAGTACTCGTGTGCACTAGGCTGAAAATGTCAGAGCTCCCGGGCGCAAGGAGACAGGGATGGACAGCAGCCACACGGACATTGCTGCGACATCACACCTGACTATGCCTGAAGCTGAGTAGGAACAGGCCTGAGCACAGGGACGGGTAATCGCTAGGTTGGCTGAGTACGAGAAAGTCGGAGTAAGCACTGCTGATGCGGTCGCCGAAGAGCTGGGATGTCCCGGCGATAGATATACCGACTTCTTACACGCCACCGCGAGGGTTCAGGGGTAGTAACTGATCTTCTCGCGGATTTTCCCGCGCGGTGCGCAGCTTGTCCCCGCTGAGCAGTGGTGGCCGGCTTTCCGTGCGGCCACGAACCCAGGCAGGCTCCAGACCGGCCTGTCTCCGCCCCCGGATCAGATCACATTCAAACTCCGCCGGGCGGGAAGATGTGGAACACTTTTCGGCCCCCGGAGGATGAGGTGCCGGTGTTTCCTGCAGCGATCGAAACTCCACTCCTCTCGTTGTGCTGACGACAGAATGCCCCTCGGGGTTGTCAGCCAGGCGGGGATTACTTGACGGTCATGCCGAATGAGTCCGCGATGGTCCGCGCGGTCTGCTTGGCGTAGGGGCCTACCCCGGTGAGCGTGGCGGATCCGGGGCCGGTCCAGTCGCCGTAACCGACCAGGTGCAGGCCCGGGTATTTTGGGGTCGTGCCGTCCAGGAGCCGGCGCACCGGCCCGAGGGACGGCCGAAACCCGGTACACCAGATCAGATGATCGGCCCGTACTTCGTTGAGGGAGTTAAACATCGGCGTTGCCGCCAACCATCCGGCGTCGCGGGCAGCGCGCACCTGAGGCAGCACGACAATGTCGCCGAGCTCCGAGTCGGCCCCTGGATCGGTCTCGCCGCGCTGGACGGCCAGGGCGCGTTGCCGGTTCCGGCGAAACAGCACCCGCCCGTCGACCTCATCGGGCATCCACCGTGGTGGATGGCGGGTATACCAGGTGACTTCGGCAACACCTGTGAGCTCGGCGGCGATCTGCGCGGCGGAGTTCGCCGCCCCCACCACAGCCACGGACGACCCCCGGAAGGGGCCCACCCCCGGATAGTTCGCCGAATGCCACTGCGTGCCGGTAAACAATCCCGGGTAGGCCGGAACGAAGGGAGTAGACCAGGTACCGGTGGCGGCTACGACATGGGGAGCCGTCCACGACCGATCACCGGCGTGGAGGCGGTAGCCTCCAGCCACCCGCTCGACGCGGTCCACGTGCACGGGGCGCTCGACGGGGATCCGGTAGCGCTGCTCATAGTCGGCAAGGTAGTCGATGACATGGTCCGACGGTGGAAACCCCTCGTAGGCTGGCATAGGCTTGCCCGGCAGGCTGGAAAACTCCGCGGTGGAAAACAACGTCATTGATGGCCACACATGCCGCCACGCCCCACCCGCATCCTCCTGATCGTCGAGGACCAGGATGTCCACGCCTGCTCGCAGCAGGTAGTAGGCGGTGGCCAGCCCCGCCTGGCCACCGCCAATAATGATCGCCTCGAAGTCTTTGCTGGTCACGTGTATGGTCATCTCCTTCTCGTCGGTGGTGATTCAGTCCATTTGCAACACGGTGCGCAGCTCCGCGAACAGCTCCGGGCGCACCTGATGGGTCACCGTCCGACCGACCCGGACCTTGTCCAATAACCCGGCCTCGGTCAACCGCTTCAGGTGGTGCGACACGGTAGGCTGACTCAATCCCGACGTCTCTGTCAGCTCCCCGACGCTGACCGGGCCGCAGCCGTCGGCCGCCAACTGCGATAGCAAACGCAGGCGGGCGGGATCGGCCAACACCTTGAACAATGTGGCGTAGCGTTCGGCCTCACCACTGGTCAAGGGGCCAGCACCCAGTGAGCAACAGTCGGACAAGTCCGCCAGCGGGAGAGTCTGCGAGAGTGTCATACCAACCATTCTATATTGACAATCATCAATATGAAAGCTACTTTTTGTATTGATGCTTGTCAATACTGTGAAAGGCTCGTATGAATATGAATGTTGATAACCGCCCACGCATGACCTTTTTAGATCGCTTCCTGCCGGTCTGGATTATTCTCGCCATGGCCGTTGGCCTACTCATCGGCCGGGTGGTCCCCGGTATTGGTGACGCCTTGGGCGCTTTAGAGGTCGGTGGGATTTCCCTGCCGATAGCGCTTGGCCTCCTGGTGATGATGTATCCGCCGCTGGCGAAGGTTCGCTACGACAAGGCCGTCGAGATCGCCGCCGATAAACGCCTGATGACGGTGTCCATCGTCCTCAACTGGCTGGTCGGTCCGGCTTTCATGTTTGCCTTGGCTTGGATCTTCCTGCCAGATCAGCCGGAACTGCGCACCGGGTTGATCATCGTCGGCCTGGCTCGGTGTATTGCGATGGTGCTCGTCTGGAGTGATCTGTCATGTGGTGACCGGGAGGCCACGGCCGTGCTGGTGGCGATTAACTCGGTGTTCCAAGTCATCATGCTCGGCGTACTCGGCTGGTTCTACCTCCAGGTCCTGCCGGCTTGGTTGGGCCTGGCGACTACCTCGGCCGAATTTTTCCTTCTGGTCGATCGTGGTTTCCGTGCTCGTATTCCTTGGCATCCCGCTGGCCACCGGAGTGGCCTCCCGGATCATCGGTGAAAAAACCAAGGGCCGTGCCTGGTACGAAAACACCTACCTGCCGAAGATCTCCCCGCTGGCACTGATCGGCCTGCTCTATACCATCGTGCTGCTGTTTTCCCTGCAGGGCGAGCAGATTACCTCCCAGCCGTGGACCGTGGCCCGCGTGGCTGTGCCGCTGCTGGCCTACTTCGTCGGCATGTTCGCCATCGCACTGATTGCTGCGAAGGCGTCGGGAATGAATTACGCCCAGTCGGCGTCGGTGTCGTTTACGGCCACGGGCAATAACTTTGAGCTGGCCATCGCCGTGGCCATCGGCACCTTCGGGGCGACCTCCGCACAGGCGCTGGCCGGTACGATCGGCCCGTTGATCGAGATCCCGGTGCTTGTCGGCCTGGTCTACACCATGCGGTGGCTGGGACCGAAACTCTTCCCCCAGGATCCGACCCTACCCGTATCCTCGACACTGTCCTCGCAGACTGCTGTATCCGAGAAGGAGAACTTCACCTCATGAGCACCCACCCAACAGTTCTGTTCGTCTGCGTCGGCAACGGCGGCAAGTCCCAGATGGCCGCAGCCCTAGCCGCTAAGCACGCTGGTGACCGGATCGAGATCCACTCCGCCGGCACGAGACCCGGCACGAAGCTCAACCCCCAGTCCGTCGAGGTCATCGCCGAGGCCGGTGCCGACATGTCCGCAGGCCACCCTAAGGGTGTAGATCCACAGCTGTTGCGCGAGGTTGACCGCGTGATCATCCTGGGAGGTGATGCCCAGCTGGAGCTTCCCGACGACGCCCACGGAACGTGCGAACGGTGGGTGACCGACGAGCCGTCCAGGAGGGGGATAGAGGGGATCGAGCGCATGCGTCTGGTCCGTGACGACATCGACACGCGTGTACGCCGGCTCGTTGCCGAGCTGCTCGAGAACTGACCACCCCACCTCACACCATCAACGCCCCCGCGCGAACTCGCGCGGGGGCGTTGATGCCTGAACTGATCATCAGCGTCGTCGGCCTGAAACCGGACATGCTGGTAGATACCAGGAGCGTGGCAGGTTAGGACTGAGCCTGCGGACGCTCCTCCTCCTGGTCACTGGTGGTGTCGGTGTCGTCGTCGGCGACGATCTCGACACTGCAGCAATCGGAGTTCGTATTCTTCGTGTGAAACAGGTCTTTGAAGCCCATGAGGGTCTCCTTTCGTTAGAGGTACGTGGTTTAGAGGATGATCGTCATCGCGTAGCCGGCCAGCATGACCGCCAGCAGAATGGTGATCACGAAGGTGGCCAACAGTTTCGGCTTGAACACTGCCGCCAACATCGAGATTTCCGGTGGCGAGGCCCCGGACCCGCCGATCATCATCGCGAAGATCGGGCCGATGGCCACCCCGGCACCCGATAAAGCCAGGGCGACCGGCAGCATCGTCTCCAGTCGGACATACAGCGGGATACCGATCGCCGCAGCCAGTGGAATCAGCCACCAGACGTTTCCACCGGCCATAAATCTCAGGCCGTCTTCGGGCACGACCCCGTAGATGAACGCACCGATGGCCACGCCGATGATCATCGGAAGGAGTATGGGGCGAAGATCGTCCTATGCCTGACGGATTGAACTTGCCTCCGAAAGTTGGACTAGTTTAACTCTAGGCGGTTAGGGTTTCAAGGGTGACGGACCTGACCCCTGTTTGGTAGACACCTGATATCCAGCCCGGTTGGGTTGGGAAGAAAGGTAATCTACCACCATGCCTAGGTACTCCGAACAGTTCAAACGTGATGCTGTGGCCCTCTATGAAAACAATGAGGACCTTTCACTTCACGCGGCTTCAGCAGAGCTTGGAGTCAATCGTTCCTCGCTTTTCTCCTGGCTTCAGCAGTACGGCACCGGCAAACGTGCCCGCACGAAGGCCATGCGCGACAAGGCCCAGGAGACGACTGATTCCGAGCGAATTCGTCAGCTAGAAAAAGAAGTCTCTAAGCTGCGCGAAGAACGCGATATTCTGCGTAAGGCCGCGAAATATTTTGCTTAAAGAGACACGCTGGTGATCCGCTTCCAGTTTGTCTATGACCACCGAACCGAGTACTCGGTCAAGCGGATGTGCCACGTGTTAAAGCTCAATCGCTCCTCGTTCTACAAATGGCTCAACACCCGTGAAAAGCGTAGGTTAAAGACGTGTTCGGATGCTCTTATTGGTGCAAGAATCAAGAGCATCTTCGATGATGAGAACGGGCTTTATGGTGCTAAACGCATCGCTGCAAGCCT
This sequence comes from Corynebacterium sp. c25Ua_47, assembly GCF_039907205.1. Taxonomy (NCBI): domain Bacteria; kingdom Bacillati; phylum Actinomycetota; class Actinomycetes; order Mycobacteriales; family Corynebacteriaceae; genus Corynebacterium; species Corynebacterium sp. c25Ua_47. The sequence continues at coordinate 5,197 of NZ_JASBOH010000017.1, forward strand.
CAACGACGATAAGGACTTTCCTCCGATCAATCACAAGAAGGTCGCACGCATCATGAAATCCATGGGGCTAAAAGGCTTTACTAAACGGCGTCGATGTATCACCACCAGGCGCAAGCCTGGCCACCGCGTCATGCCAGATTTAGTAGGCCGCAAATTCACAGCTGACAGGCCAAACCAGGTCTATGTAGGCGACATCACCTACCTGCCGTGTAAGAGCGGCAAGAACATGTACCTTGCCACAGTCATCGACGTCTACTCTCGCAAACTCGTCGGCCATGCACTAGCCGATCACATGCGGGTATCGCTGGTTATCGAAGCTTTATCTCATGCCAGAAAAGTCCGCGGAAGCCTTAAAGGGGCAATTTTCCATTCCGATCACGGCAGTGTGTACACCTCACAAGCATTTAGAGAGCACTGCGCTGTACTTGGTGTTCGCCAATCCATGGGAGCAGTGGGTACAAGTGCCGATAATGCCCTGGCAGAATCGTTTAACGCCAGTCTCAAGCGTGAAGTTCTGCGTGATCGGAAAGTGTTTGACAATCCCATCATCTGCCGCCAAGAAGTCTTCCGATGGTGCATGCGCTACAACACGCGCAGACGGCACTCCTGGTGCAATCTTCTAGCCCCCGATGCCTTCGAAGCACTCACATCAGCTACACTGACCCAAGCAGCATAGCTAACCCCCGACGTGTCTACTTTCCGGGGGTCAGGCCCCTCTCAGGTGCGGTCTCGTCGCCACAACCGGCGAGCGTAGCTGCAAAAACCAGAGCCATTGCTGCACAGCGTTTCTTGATGCCATCCTTTCAACCCGGCGGTGAGCTGGGTCACGTAGGCTATGGCGTTGAATCTACCGTAGGGCTTGGCGGGAGCACTAGCGCACGCGCCAAGCGCTGGCGGCCTGCTGCTGGCGCCAGTATGCGGCGAAGCGGCCATCAAGGGCGAGCAGGTCCTCGATGCTGCCGTCCTCGATGACGCGGCCGGCATCGAAGAAGATGACGCGGTCGGCCTGACGGATGGAGGACAGGCGGTGCGCGACGATGATGCGGGTGCGGGGCGTGGTCTCCGAGCTCAGGGCAGCGGCGACGGCGCGTTCGTTTTCGGTATCGAGCGCGCTGGTGGCCTCATCGACTAGCAGCACGGGGGCGCAGCTGAGCAGGGCGCGGGCGATCGAGACGCGCTGGCGCTGCCCGCCCGATAGCAGCGTGCCACCGTCGCCGACCATTGTGGCCATGCCGTCGGTGAGTTGCGCGGCAACGGCATCCACGCGCGCGAGTGCGGTGGCGCGCTCGATCTGCTCGCCGTTGGCGTGGGGATTACCGATGGAGATGTTGTCCAGCAGTGTGCCGTCAAACAGGTACGGGTCTTGGAAGATGACGGCGATGAGGGCGCGGCGGGCGGCGGGAGTGAGCTCGGCGAGGTCCGTGCCCTGGATACGGATGCTTCCGGAGGTGGGCTGGTGGAGCCCGGCCAGCAGGAACAGCAGGGTGGATTTGCCCGAGCCAGAAGGCCCGACGATCGCGGTTGTGGTGCCCGGCTGGAAGGTGAGGTTCAGGCCGTCAAGCACGGGGCGCTCGCGCGTGGCGTCATAACCGAAGGTGACGTCGGCGACCTCGATCTGGGGAGCGGTTGAGAGGGTTGGTGTCGCGGTTCCGGGGTGCTCGCGCGGTGCGGCAAGCACGGTGTGGATGGTGCGCAGTGCGTTCGTGGTCAGTTGCAAGCCGGCGGTGATATCGGCCACGAGCGCCAGGGGCTCCAAGAAGCGGACGATGACGACGATGAGCGCGATCGCGGCGGCGGGGGAAACCTCGCCGGTGACGGCGCGGCTGACCGCGAGGGCGCTGAGCGCAATGAGGGCGAGCTGGGTCAGCAGAGTGAAAACCAGCTGCTCGGGCGCGCGGTAGGCGAGCAGTCGACTCATCGCATGAGTGCGCGCGGCAAGTGCCTGGCCGACATGGCTGCTCTCGGTATCGACGCGGCGGGCGGAGCGCAACGCCTGCTGGGTGCGGGCGAACTCCAGGAGGCGCTCGGACAGCTGGGCGTGGGCGCGATCCGCGGCGGCGTCGGCGCTGCGCGCCAGGCGCATCGAGAGGGCGAGGGCGCCAAGCAGCAGCGGCAGGAACGCCAGCGCTGCAGCGCCGAGCGTCGGAGAAAACCACAGCAGGCCGATGCCGATCGCGGCCGGAAGAATAAGGGCGTTCAGCAGCGGCGTCACCAGGTAGGCGATCAACCCGACGAGTTCGGGACCGGTGGCAGCGACCGCCTGACGCGTGGTGGCCAGGTTATCGCCGGTCAGCCACTGCAATCGGATGGTGGTGATGCGCTCGGCGACGGTGTGCTGAGCGTGATCCAGCAGCACGAAGCCAACAGCGTAGGCGTGGCGGGCCGCGGCGCTATCGCACCCCCAGCCAAGCGCCGTAGCGATCGCGATCATGGCCAGAGGGCGCCAGGCATCACCCGGCTGCGAGCTGAACAGGGCCGAGATGAGCGGAATGAGGGCGAGCGCCGCTGCGGCGCGTAGCGCGATACTTAGCGCCGTGAGCGCCAGGTAGGGGGTGATATGGCGGCGCTGGGCCGGTGGCAGCAGGTTAATGAGCGTGCGGATCATGAGGTGGCCTTCGTCTCGGCGGCTGCCCAGAGTTCGGCGTAGCGACCGCCGCGTGCGAGCAGTTCCTCGTGCCGACCCTGCTCGATGATCTGGCCGCCATCGAGCACAACGATGGTATCGACGCCAGTGATGGTGTGCAGGCGGTGAGCGATGAGCAGCACGGTGCGTCCGGCGGTCAGGCGGCTGACCGCCTGCTGGACGAGGTATTCGGATTCGGGGTCGGAAAATGCCGTCGCCTCGTCCAGCACGAGGATTGGGCAGTCGGCCAGCAGCGCACGGGCGATGGTGATGCGCTGGCGTTCACCGCCGGATAGGGCGATGTCAGCGCCCAGGATCGTGTCATAGCCGTCCGGTAGGGCGAGGATGCGCTCGTGAATGTGAGCGGCGCGGGCAGCCTGCTCCACCTCGTGCCGACTGGCATCCGGGCGGGCGAGCGCGATGTTCTCGTGGACGCTGGCGCGCACCAGTTGCGGATTCTGGAAGACGAAGCCAACCCGCGAATACAGCTGTGATGCCTCGAGCGTACGAAGATCGTGGCCGCCGATGCGGATTGCGCCGTCGGTCACGTCGTAGAACCGGGCAAGCAGGCTCGCCAGGGTGGATTTACCCGCACCGGACGGGCCCACGAGCGCAGTGATGGTACCGGGCGCCAGGCGCAGCGAGACGCCCGACAGCACGGGGGTAGACGCGTCGTAGCCAAAGCTCACATCATCGAACTCGACGAGACCAGCGGGCCTCGGCGCGCTCGCCGCGTGCTCGACCTCAGGCAGCGTGGACAGCTGCTCCTGGTCGAGCATGACCTGGATCCGGCGTGCCGCGAGCATACCGTCGCGTAGCGCCTGCAGACCGTAGCCGACGCCCAGTAGCCGCGCACCGAACGTCGTGCCAAGAAAGAGGAAGGGCAGCAGCGAGATCGGATCCATCATGCCCGCGGTGATGAGCGCGGTGCCCACCACGCAGCTGAGGAACAGGAACGTCGCGGGGCGCGTGACCAGATCGATGAAGGTTTTGCGGCCGCTGAGCGGCTGCTGCCAGGATCGCAGGAAATCGAGGTAGTCTCGCAGGCTCCGGGTGAAGGGCGCGGCGGCTGCACCCCCGAAGACGCGCACGACGGCCTGCCCCTGCAGGTAGGCGTCAGCAGCGCTGGCCATCTGCTGGCGCCACTGCGGCGCCTGCACTACGCGCGGGCCCGACTGCGTCATCATGATGTACATGCCGATCAGGTAGGCGAGCACCGGCAGCAGCAGGGTGAGCGCCACCCGCCAGTCGATCACGAACAGGTAGCCCAAGACGGCCACGGGCGCGACGATGGCGCCGACCGCATCGGGCACCGCATGCGTGATGAGGTAGTGCATCGCCAGCGGGTCATCGTGCACCAGCTGCTTGATGTGCGCCGCGCTGCGGGTATCGAAAAACCCGAGGGGCACGCGTCCGAGCGTCATCAGCAGTCGGGTGCGCAGGTCCTGACTGACGCGCGCATCGACGATGTGCAGCCAGGTCATCAGCCCGGTCGTGAGTAGCGCGCCCGCGATAAGGACCAGGCCGGCCCACCAGCCCAGGCGGATGAGCGCGTCGGTGCCGGCGCCGACGAGCAGCAGCCGGGCGAGTTCGACGAGCAGGACGTAGGGGGCCAGCTGCGCGAGTGTGGCCAGCGCTTGCACGATCGCCGCCAGGATGAAGGTTGTGCGCAGCGGGGCGAGCAGGCGCCGACCGGCCTCAGCCCGCCACGTCCCGCTGATAGGCGCAGCCTCGCCGGCCGCAGGTACCTGCGCGGCGGCAGCCTCGGGCAGATCCTTGGGGCGTTTTTTGCCGAATGCCCGCCCATAACACCAGTAGGCGCGGGCTTGGATTTCGGACTTCGGGAAGCCAAAATCGTTCATCAGGCGGCGACGCACATATTTCAAGCTGTCGGACTCACACGCCACCCACGCGCTCCAGTTCGACCAGTCCCGCGCAGCCAGTCCCGCCGCCAGGCTCGCCTCATCGACGCGCGGCACCCAATGCACTCGCGCGCGCGGATGCGTGCGGATTTCCAGCATGTGGTCATCGAGCGTGTGCTCTTCCAGGTACAGTTCGACCGGCAGCTCGGATGGAAGCACCTCGAGGATTGAATTGATGGCGGGCAGCGACGCGGCATCACCAATGACGAGGTATCCGTCGGGTAGTTCCTCGGGCAGGACGAAACCCGTCGAGCCGAGCGTAGTGACCGCGATGGTATCGCCCGGCTGTGCCTGGCTTGCCCAGCTGGAGGCCGGCCCGGCGGGTTCGTGCAGCACCACGTCGATCGCGAACTCACCGGTATCCGGGTCGGCCTCGACGATGGTGTAGCCGCGCTGATGTTCCTGGTCGCTGCCGTCCGGATCGGGGAACCAGAACCGCAGCCAGGCCGTGGGCGTGAGAACGACCTCGGCAAGCAGACTTGCACTCACCAGGTGGATTCGCACGAAATGCGGGGCGAGGTAGGTCACGGCCGTGACTGTTGCGCTGTGGTCGCGCGCTCCAAATCCGCGCGTCAGCACGCCCTCAAAACCCCGTTTCGCCATGTGCATTCCCTCCTGCGCCGTGCCACAAATTAAGGTAATCCTAGCCTAAGTCGAGGGCGGGGTGCAATGCGTCGGCGCGGCGCCTAGGGCTGCAGGCTCGCCACCAGCTCGCGCACCCGAGCCTGAATCTCGTCGCGGATCACGCGCACGGTGGCAAGGTCCTGCCCAGCCGGATCGGCCAGCTGCCAATCCTCATAGCGCGTGCCGGGAAAACGGACACGCATCGCCGCAGCCCATCGTGATGACGACGTCGGAGGATTGCACGTCCTCGGCCACCAGCACCCTCGGGCGCGCCGCGGCCAGATCGATCCCGACCTCCGCCATCGCCTCTCGTACCACGGGGTTGATCGAATCAGCGGGGGCGGAGCCCGCGGGGCGGACCTCAATGCGTCCGCCGGACAGCGTCTTGGCAAAGGCCGCCGCCATCTGGGAGCGGCCTGCATTGTGAACGCACACAAACATGATCGTGGGTCGGGTCATAGCCCCATTGAACCGCAGGCGTGGGCAATGGCCAAGGCAGGGTCTAGCCTGGAAGGGTGAGCCTATGGCGCGACAAGCAGCAAGCCCGGGCGGCCGAGGTGCCGCCCTGGCTACTCACCGTCCTTGCCATGCTTTCGGTCCAACTCTCGGGAGCCTTCGCCGTTGGCTTGATCAACGACGTCGGGCCGCGCGGGGCTGCCTGGCTGCGCGTGGCCGCCGGCGCCGTCCTCATCCTGGCAATCGCGCGCCCGCGCCTGCGCGGTATGACCTGGCGTGACGCCGGTCTCGTCACCGCCCTCGGCGTCACCACCGGCTCGCTAACTTTCTTCTTTTTGCCGCAATCCAGCGCATCTAACTCGGCACCGCCATGGCTCTGGAATTCCTCGGCCCACTCGTCCTTGCCGCGCTCACAAGCACCTCGCGGCGCGCCCTTTCCTATCCCGCCCTCGCCATGATCGGCGTCGTCTTACTGACCCGGCCCTGGATCGGTAACGTCGACGTCGTCGGCATCCTGTTCGCCCTCGGCTCCGGGCTCGGGTGGGCGCTGTATATCGTCTTAACCCAACGCGTCGGTGATCGGTTTTCCGGTATCAGCGCCCTCGCCTACACCATCCCGATCGTCGCCATCGCCTACGCGCCCATCGGGCTACCCGAGGCGCTGCCGTACCTGTCCCTGCCGGTCATCGCCACGGCGCTCGGGCTCGCACTCCTGATGCCGGTCATCCCTCTCGCCTTCGAAATCGTCGCGCTGCGTGCCATGGCCCCGGCCGCCTTCGACACCCTCATGTGCTGGAGCCCGCGATCAGCGTGCTTATCGGCGCGATCGTCCTCGCCCAAGTATCGCTGCCAATCCAGGTCCTTGGCATCGTGCTCGTCGTCGCCGCCGGAATCGGCTCGGAGCGCTTCGCCGCCCGCGATGTGTCGCCCACGCCCATCACGTGGCCGGAGAGCGACGAAGCCTAGGTCAGCAGGGCCCGCACCTTCGCGTCGGTCGCCTTACCCGAGATGACCGTGCCCTTTTCAAACAGCTCGATCACCCGCGGATTGATATAGGAATCGCGCGCGATCGCCGGCGTATTGTGTAGCCACTCGGCCGTCGTCTTGATCGCCGCCGTCACGGCCCCGGGAGAGGTATCGCCCGCCTTGGCCGCGCGCGACAGGGCCTGCGCCGCGACGGCAGCGAACAGACAATCGCGACCAGTTCCTAGTGGTCCTAGGACTCTCCTCTCGTCACCCGGGCAGTTAGACACGTTGAATAAAGTCATGAGCTTTCCGGCAACCGTTCTGCGCGTTCTCGTCGCCTCCCCATCCGACGTACCCGATGCCCGAGATGCAGTCGAGGGCGCTCTGCACTCATGGAATCGACTCCACGCGACGACTCGGAATGTAGTCTTACTGCCGTGGCGGTGGGAGACCAATTCTGTACCGCTGCTCGGAGGTCACCCTCAGGAGATCATCAACACCCAGGGAGTCGACGGAGCCGACATCGTGGTCGCGCTCTTCGGCAGCCGACTCGGCTCACCAACACCAGATGCAGTGTCGGGAACAGTTGAAGAGATTGAGCGAGCAGTAAACAGCGGGAAACCGGTACACCTGTTTTTCTCAAGAGCCCCACTGCCTCATGACGTCGATACTGCGCAACTCGAGGGTCTCCGAAATTTCAAGAATGAAATCAAGGAGCGGGGACTGCTCGGAGAATTCGATGACATCCGCCAACTGGAGAACCAAGTCTGGGCTGCCGTCGAGCATGACCTAGTCAAAATCGATCTCTCCGTGGTCGGGGTGCGCCATGAGCCGCTCGGCGTCCGCTTCCGCGTCGAGTCAAAGAGCGAGCGACACGAAAAGGAAATTGACAAGCGCGGCAAGATCAAATACGAAACGAAACACTGGTTTGAGGTTACCAATACTGGTGATCTCGCTGCTGAAGCGGTGACCTTCGAAGGCCAAGCCGCATCGGGCCTTATGAGACTCCTTGTGGATGATCAGCCAATCACGCTGGAACCTGGGGTCATCTGGAAAGTGCCAGTCTCGTATTCGATGGGCACCGCAGGCACAAAGCTAACCGTTCACTGGGTCGAAGATAATGAAAAACAGTCGAAGACTTTCGACGTCCAATGAAGCGCGAGGTTACGTCGGTGAACCAGTCAGGCGGCTAAATCGTAGTTCGCGCGCGTTTGTATCCGTCGTGGCATGAAAGTTTCGTAGACGGTGCGCGAAGCACCCGGCGAGGTTAAGCCCAGATCGTCGGATTCAAAGAGAATGTCCACCATGAGACGAATCGCATCACGCGGGGTGTAGAAGGCACCCGCAGCTTTGCCCTTGGTGTTAAAGGCGCGGTACATGACGTGCTCGAACAGGTCACCCATCTGTGCGTCTGGGAGTGCCTCTACAGACATGTCAATGGTGGAGAAGTGCTTGACCACCGGCCACAGGCGGCCAGCTTGATCGAGGGTGCGCATCTTGACCGCGAAGTCGAATGCGTCCCAAATATCGCGGACGCTTTGTGAGAATGCGCCGCCGTAATCCATAAGCGAGTCGAATACGTGGTCGTCGGTTTCCGCGATTCGGGTCAAGTCCAACTGCGAGGTGTTGTAGAAGGACAACCCGAACTGTGACTGCACCTCCCAGTCCAGGTAAGCCTCACTCATGCCTTCGGCATTGAGCTTGGTGGCTAGGTCTACAACCTTGTCCTTGGTGGGAGCCAAGATGCACTCCAGTCGGCGCAGGACTGTCAGCGGCAGGATGTAGTCGCCGTAGTCCTCCGGTTCGAAGCACTCCAATCAGCTACACTGACCCGAGCCGCATAGCTAACCCCCCCCCGACGTGTCTACTTTCCGGGGTCAGGCCCTTCACGATGCTCCGTTGCTGGCCACCGTCAAGACGATCCCACTGCTCGTTCAAGGCCGCGACGATGATCGCCTGGGCGTGCACGCTGACCCCAATCTGAGTGTTCCCGATACTGCCCAGGAGCAGCGAGCCCATACGACTACTTGTTCAAGCCGGTTAGAATCCAAGCACCACCCGGATTATCCAGAGAAAAACTGAGAGCAACTGTCGTTGACTCCATGATTAAAGAAGACGGACTTGATGGAGAACACAGATCGAGAGCCTGTCGAGAGAACCTCACCCATTGTTCGCTGTCGCCCTTTCCTCTAAGAAAGAGGAAGTTTTCGTGATCGGAGAAGCCGTGTTCTGGAACAGGGGGATCATCAGCCATAAGTGTTTCTTTGACTGTTTGATACGGAGTGTATGGGCACACGAGCGAAAACTCAGTCCACTCTGGTCCGTAGAGTTCCTCCAGTGTGATGGACTCAGTAACGGGGATTGCATGTCCCGATCGTTCTACGGACGCGAGATGAGAAGCCAATGGGTCATCAAAACTACAAGAGGAGAGTAATAGGGAGACAATACTAATGAACCCTATCCGCGCCATCATGCGTCTCATTAACATAACCCCTTTCTCGTGCCTATCCTAGGAAAGTGTAGATAGCAGTCCAATGCTAGCCCAGAGGGCGCACTGGTTCAGAGTGTTTTCTTCTATGAGATCACACGCCTGGCGCACGGTACTCAACAACCGAGCAATCGCTCGCGGAGTTGCCTCCGAGATTCGCAGCGCATTCTTTGGTCACACTGAGGCCATGAACGCCCGAAACTACACGGACCTTACCGACGTTTTGGCCATGCAGTCGGCACTTGAAGGTGGTGCACTAGATGGTGCACTAGAGGGATGATTCTGGATGATTCTCAATGGTTCTAAATGATCGAAAATTCCTCTAAACAGCATGGTCAGAATCGAATAACGCCTGTTAGGCTCGAATGTAATCCGATAACCTAGAGGTCGTCGGTTCGAATCCGGCCCCCGCTACCAACTTCCAGAACCCCATCAGTCAACGTGACTGGTGGGGTTCTTCTTCGTTTTGAGGCGAGCCCGAGGCCAGCCCAGGGTTAAGGGCCAGACCTTTACCCCCAGCCCAAGCCAGAAATCCCGTGGCAAGAACTAAAGGGGATAGAGTGGGCTCACATATCAACCGCAAGGTAATGGAGGATTGTCATGTCTGCTTCGGCTCCACGCGTCTTACTCCTTGGTTTTGGCGCAATCGGGCGCCAATTGGTGACGCTTTTTGACCCATCGGAATTCGAAGTCAGTGCCTTTGTACGTGATGCTGCCACGCACCGGGAACGCGGCGCCTTGGGAGTATCCCTTTACGATGACAATCTTCCGAAGCTCATCGATGCCCACGACATCGTGGTTGAATGCGCAGGCGTTGCGGCGGCGAAAGAACACGGACCGGCGGTGATTACACGTGGCAAGGATCTGGTGTTGACTTCGGTAGGCGCTTTGGCCGATCCTGATGCGCGCCAAGCACTGTTATCTGGACCTGGGAAAGTGCATGTCACCTCTGGTGCGATCGGCGGATTCGATTTGTGGGCAGCGCTTGCAGAGTCGAATGCCGTGGACACCGTAAAGATTCGAACGACCAAGAAAGCCGAAGCCCTCATTCAAGGATGGATGAATGATGACGAGCGCGCGCAATTAGAAAACGCAACAGAACCGTTTGTACTTTTCAGCGGCAGGCCTAGTGACGCGATTGCAAAATTCCCCGGCAACGTCAATGTTTCCGTCGCTCTTGCTTGGGCAACTCGCGGCAGAGGCTCCAGCGATGACGAGTTGCTTGCGCGATCGCTTGAGCGCGTATCGGTTGAGCTCATTGCTTCTCCGAATCTGGCTGATACGCGCCATCACATCGAGGTATCAGGCTCGGCCGGTACGTTCTCTCTGGTTAGCGAATCTGCTCCCAGTCCCGTAAATCCCAAAACCTCAGCCATTACGGCGTTGTCGGTTGCGCACACTTTAAGACACGCGATGGCTCCGCTTCAGTAGCGGAGGTGGTGCCCTGCAGGGTGGAGTACTACGTCACGACAGTCACCGTAAATAAGCCCCGAAATCTTGAAGATTCGGGGCACTATTTACCGTGAACGACATTCGTCGCGAGCGTGGCTAGCGGTTGAGGCTCCTGATGACAACAACCAGAGCGATGACGAGGCCGAAAAGGACCAGAAGGCCGAGCCCTACCAAGAGGAAGGGGAAGCCGGAGAAGAGCGATGAATCATCGTTGTCTTGCGCGCGGTTCTCCGTGTCTTCTTTATCTTCTTTTTCTGCTGGCGCAGAGGGCTTCTCGGTCTCGAGCTTGACTGGTGCAAAGGTAGGCTCCGGAACGGGATCGCCCACGGCGTCTGCAACGAGGTCATAGGTCAGCACGGGAAGCTGCGTATTTTCATCAATTTCCTGGTCGGTGAGGAGCTTCTCGTAGTTGACGGCGATATATTGCTCGCCGCCCTGCCATACCTTTTCAATTCCTAGACCTCCCGCACCATCGTTGAGCGAGCCGCCATAGCGGTTGGCAAAGAGGATGGGCGCGGGGTAACTGAAATCGATTGTGCCGTCTTTAATTACGACGGCGCGGGAACCCTCCAGATCAATTTTTGCGCGTGCTTCGTTGTAGCCGGTAAGAACGAGGGAGTCACCCGGCCCGTTGTTGTCAAAGTCATCGGCCTCTTCGACCATGGAGACCGTGCCGGCAACCTGTTGCCCGTGTTCGGCAGAAATGCGATAAAAGTGCGTTTCACCAGGCACGATTTGCGCACGTACTGGCTGCTGTGGGGTGAGCTCAGCAGCGTCGGTGAACCACGTTCCGGGAGTAACCTCGGCGGGGTCACCGGACACCGTGACTGGGTCTACAGGGGTCTTTTCCTCGGCCGGATCTGGTTGGCCCTCCATGTCCGGCTCGCCAAAGCGGGTGATGGTCACTTCTACGCCGAGCTCCTCATCCTGTTTCCAATCACCTCGTCGCTCGATAATGAAGGCAAGCTCATCGGAGTCGCAGCCCTCTTCACCACCTTGGGTGCTATACAAGGTCGCTGTTTGGTATTGGTTCGGGCCGAGGTCAGTAGCGGTAGCGGTGTCGAGCTCGCAGGATAGCTCGACTGAGTCAACATCTAATTGGTGTGATCCACCTTTTCGGAAGTTATTAATACTCGGCTTTTGTGTCGTGTTGGCGCTAATCACCACGTACTCGCCTTCAGCAATAGGGGTGGTGAAGTAGGTGGTGGATTCAGCCGAGTGCCCTTTACCTTCCGTCGGAAGAAGAGTGGTGGAGAAGGCCTCTACGTCACGGTCTACCTTGGCCGGGGAACCTTCGGTTTCGCCGCCGTCAATTTCCTCCAAGTCTGACTCGTAGGCGTTGAAGGTGCGGGGTGCTGCGCGGTTCAGCTCCTTGGCCAAGCTATCGGCGTCGGAGGCGTCGGCGTAGGTGCCACCGGTGGCGTCGGCAATGCACTGCAGTTCCTGCTGTGCCTCGGGCTCAACGTTGAAGCCAACGGTGTTGATGACTAGGTCGATGCCCTGCTCCTTCAGCTCTTTCGCCACATCACACACGGGTGGCGGGGTGCAGGTGGCAACGCCATCGGAGACCAAGATGATGCTGCGCTGGCCTTCCTTTGGTAGCTCAGCGGCGGCCTTGCGTAGGGACTCGCCGATGGGCGTAAAGCCGCGCGGTTGCAGGCCATCCATATGGGCGATCATCTTCTCAGAGTTACCGGCCTCGGGTGGTGTGACCACGGTGATGTCCTGGCAACCGGCCGCCTCATCTTCGGGAGCCTCACCGGTGTTGCCGCCGTAGGTGACAAGCCCCAGAGGGGCGTCGTCCCCGGCTTCGGTGATGAAGGTGCGGGCAGCCTCCTTGGCGGCATCAATGCGGGTCTGCCCGCCGGCATCGTTGGTGATCATCGAGCCGGAGGAATCGAAGACCACCATGGTGGGGGCCATGTTGCTCGAAGAGGAACTGGAGGAATTCGTCTCTTCTTCAGCAGCGGCTACTGGAAGGAGACCTGATGCAACGGCAAGAGCGGTTGTTCCAAGAGCAGCGATCAACGCCGTTAACAGGGGCGTTAGAGAGAAGCGTGACGTGTTATCCATGTGAGCCAAGCTACATTGAACGCCTGCGTGCCGCTTGCTTTCGAAAAAGCGGTGGGGAATATCCCCCGAGCTACCTGCATGATTCTTCTTTAAAATCGCCCCCATGACAGCAGAAGACGACTTTTATGCCCTGAAGTATTCCTTCGACAGTGTCCCCATGCGCCCGATCATCGACTTTGAGGAAAGCTCCCGCCCAGATTCGCCTACCACCTCCAAGCTGTGCGGAACCCCGTACCTGCCAGAGCACGCGCAGTACCCCGAGTACGACGACGAGCCCATGTTCTTTATTGCTCAGTTCAACTTCGCTGAGTTTGAACCGCTTCCCGGTTTCCCTACGTCCGGCCTCCTTCAGCTTTTCGTACCCGGTGAGTACGGATGGGGAATGGAACTATGTAACAAGTATGTGGCGACAGGTGAACGCACTTCCACGCCCTTCGCTCGATACCTCGAAGATCTTTCCGCCCCACACGTAGGCGAGGTGCCGGAGGAAGTAGAGGATTCAGGAGAGCACCCAGCCGAAGAACCGCTGGAGGCTACGACTATCGACGGGAAGCTGAGCGAGCTGAGCGTTACCGAAAACGCGCACGAGTTTGGCCGCACCGCCTTCTGGAACAATGATCTTCGTGCCCTCCTGCGGCGCGGCGAGGACTTTGTGGATGTTCACACATACGGCTGGGACATTATTACGCGTCGCGTTATCGACGGGGAAACCACAATTGAGGCGACCAAGCTCCCCGGCGATACTAAGGACGGCCAGAAGGAAATGTTCGATGAGATTGTGGCCCGCGTTGAAGCCGAGGGGTTCAGCGTTGATCCCACCGCTGAGGAATCAGAGGAGCGCGTAAACCTCGAGGACGGGCAGTGCGAGGTTCGCCTCGGCGGCTACGCTACCTACTGGAACCCCAGCAAGCTGTCTATCGGCGATGAACACATCGCACTCGCGACTGTGGATAATGGTGGCACATTCGAATGGGGTGATGGAGGAATCGGAAACTTCTACATCCACCCCGAAGACCTCGCCGCGCGTAACTTCGACAAGGTTCTCTTCGACTGGGACTGCGGCTAAAGCGGCTGCCATCCCTATCGCTCATCCAGCGCCCGCAGATAAAACCACCGGATCAGTGCGCGCCGGGGAATATCGAGCAGCGGGCGCAGGAAGGTTAGGTGGGCGGGCTGGGAGGAGGCGTCGACAAGCAGCAGCGTGCGCCCATCCCGCAGGCGCTCCAGCGTAAAGGTTTCCTCGCCGCGCTCGATGTGGCCAGGGAGGGTGCCGTAGGTAAAGCCGCAGCGGCCCTCCTCGCGGAATACATCCACCACGCGGCAGCGAAACTCCCACGGCCCCAACCCGAGGCCGACCTCCGCGCCTTCTTCCACCGTGGCGTGGCTCGGGCGAACCCGAAAAAGACCACTGCGCTGCAGGCCCCAGCGGAACAGTTTGTCTGCGGCAGTATCGAAATCGGCGTCTATGACGCGGGACATGTGTAGCTGCGGGAAGCCCTCGGTGGAGGAATAGGACAGTGGCTCAGGCATGGGGCTTAGCCTAGTCAAACGGCCTTTAGATGATGCTTGAGAAGAGTAAAATAGGGTGTATGCAGGAGAAACAGCAACGCCTTATCGTTCCCGACTTAGCGCGTGGCACGGCGCTGTTGGGGATTGCCATGGCGAATGCTGTGCAGAGCTGGATTGTGAACGAGAGGTCCTTGGGGCCCAGCTCCACCGTGGGCGGTGTGCGCCCCAGCAGCACTTTAGACATTTTCTCCGCGGTGTTCACCGGCATGTTTGTACGTGTGCGAGGCCTGCCCATGTTCTGCATGCTGCTGGGATTCGGAATTGGTCTTATTGCGGCCAGCCTGCAGCGCAAGGGCTACACCACTAAAGAATCACGGCGCGTGCTCATCCGCCGCTACGGATTGCTGGCGCTGTTTGGTCTGGCGCATGGCTTCGTGCTTTTCGACGGCGACATCATGCTGGTCTATGGCCTCATGGGCATCGCCCTGGCGTGGTGCTTTACGCTTTCGACGCGCACGCTGCGGCGCATTGCCTACTGGTTCTTTGGCGGATATGCGGTTTTCGCTGGTTCAGGTGCGCTTGGAGCCTATTTTGGCTACTTCAATCCTCTGCCCAGTTCGCGGCCGATGACCGCTGACCTTGTTACCTTCGGCGACTACTTTGCCCGCAACCTGCGCGGTGAGGTTGCCGCCTTGGGGCAGATCCCCGTCGCCTTCGTGGGGCTAGTAGGCGCTTTGCTCATCGGGTACATCTGGGCGCGGGAGGGCGTGCTGGCCAACGTTTCTGCACACCGCCGCACTCTCATCACCTGGGTTGTTATTGCAGGTATGGTCATCGTCTTTGTGGGGCTTCCGTGGGGTCTTACTGCCGCTGGTGTCCTGCCAGCCGAATTGGAACCGGTGTTCTTCATGCTGAACCAAGCTTTCGGTTTCCTTACCGGTCCGGGGATCCTGGGAGTGTTGGCACTGCTCACGGAGAGATTCGACAACTGGGTCCCCGGGTGGGCCTATGCTTTCGTGGCGCTAGGCAAGCGCTCGATGTCCGGCTACATTGCGCAGTCGGTCTTCTTCATCATTCTGGTTACCCCAGCTGGCTTCGGGCTAGGTGCGGATGCTTCGGTGAGCGGCAAGTTAGGAATCGGTCTGTTGGTCTTTGTTCTCACGCTGCTTCTTGCCGCTCTGCTTGAGGCTTGGGGCAAGCCCGGTCCATTCGAGTGGGCACATCGCCGGCTGGCGTACGGTCCAACGGGCCGCATCGAGCCTAAATCAGCACGTACACCGGCCTGATGTTGGTTTAAGCGGCTGATTCCTCACACAGGAGCCAACCGCAGAGCTCCTTTTGGGCGCGGTCGACGCCTCCGGGGTAGCTCTCCTCGAGCTCCAGCTTGACGTTATCAAAAATGCGCTCTGAGATAAGCTCCGCGCGTTCTCTGCTCAGCTTCCCCTGCAGTTCGTCGAGCGGCACCTTGAGTTCCGTATAGGGACTGGGACGGAAGTACCACGACCGCATGTCGTCCGAATAAACGACGATAATCGTCTTCGTCAACTGCGATTCCAGCACAACATTCCCAAACACCAGCGATGTCAGCGTCTTTGATTCCATGGCCGCGAGTGTAGACCGCTGATACCGGTTACGTTGTGCTGGAAAGAGAGAAGACCCAGAACCAACTAGTTCTGGGTCACCGGGGAATTGAGCGGCTAGCGGTGGAGGCGTGCGTTGTAGATCGAAACACCCTTGGAACCCGGGGAAACGATTCGGATACTGACGTACTCGAGACCGCTGATATTAATCGGGCCGGCACTGATGCTTTCGCCAGGCCTAACAACGTAGGTCTTTGCATACTCGTTCTCGGCTCTGCCAAGGTAGACCTTGATCACAGCCTGTTGTGCTGATGGGTCGCGCTTGACGTTTTCGTCCCAGGCGGCGTTGAAGGTCAGTGTCTTGTAGTTGTGCCTATCTAGAAAATCGCGGGCGACAGATGCATCGCCGTTTGCATTTGCGGTTGCACGAGCCGCGTTGCCTTGGATTGGTTTTCCAGCGACAGTGATTGATTTGACAAAATCAACCTTATAGCCACCGAGGAAGAAATCTGGGTCGATGAACTCGTCCCCGATTCGCTGCTCCGTTGCGGGTGGGGTGCTTGGCTTCGAGCTTCCTAGTGTGGAAGCGGCACCAGTGATGAGAGTAATGATTGCGATGATTGCAGCAACAAGTTGCGGCAAGGCCTGGATCATCCGATTGAGGTTGGGCATGACAGCTCCTTGAGAGAGAAGAGAATTTGCCAGTATGTGGCAGATTTATAATGCCCCCTGTGTGATTGCTGTGCAATAGCTTGGGGGATCAACTTTAAGGCTTGTTACCTGAGGGGCGTGAGTTTCATGATTTGCGGCCAGTTACGTTGAAAGGTCTATTTTCGAATCCCCCCGGGGGTGGGCTTTAGGCGGCGGCGACGGGCTGGATGGAAAGGTAATTCGCATCGCCCGCGCAGCCTTCGAGGCCTTCGGCGCGGATGAAAGCGCTGGCGGTTTCGCCGGGTGGGTACACACGCAAGCCGTCGGCTGTCTGGGGCTGGCAGGAAGCGGGGTCGAGGACGCCAACGTTGGTCATCTTGAGGCCCGCGCGGGCCGACTGGCCGGGCTGAAGCGTGACGGTTGTTGCTTCCTTGCCGGTTTCGCGCACGGCGGCAGCGCCAAGCTGGGTGCCGTCGTCGTTGGCGACGGCGGAAACACCGGGGAAGCCGTGCAAGGTGCAGGGCTCGGAAGACGTATTGGTGAAGGTGATGTCCGCTAAAAGTGAACCGGCCGCGCCTTGCTCGTTGGCTAGGCCGATATCGAGCTGGGCCGTTGCGCAGGATTCGTTGCCAGCTGCGGCCGGGTCGGTGTTCTGAGTCGATTCAGCGTCGTCGCCTGCCGCAGGCTGGGAGTCCTCTGGAGCCGGAGCATCGACCGCGGACGATTGCGGAGCCGCGGGTGCTGGAGCACCGGATTCGGCGTCGGCGGCCTGGGTGGTTGTAGGGGAGACGTCGGAAAGCGTGGCGTCGGTGCTGTCATCGGTGGCGCAGCCGGCCAGCGCAAGGGCAAGGGAATCGGCGGCGAGAACGGGGAGTAGTCGCTGCGTAATCATGGTGGGGAGTCTAGACGTTATGGACCTAGAGTTCCTGCAAGGCGGGGAATACCCTCTCCCTAAGTAATGGCGCGATAGTGACGTCCGGGGCGGCGGGATCGACCCACGCCAGCTCAGCGATCTCCTTATCTGGGTGTGCCACGGAGATTTCTTCTTCGTAGACATAGACGTGTGCGTGGATAGTTTGTGGGGCGTCGTTGGCGGCCGGGGAGATGTAGGTGGCAAGCCGGCGCAGTTTGGACATATCGACCACGGCACGTATGGCCTCGTGAGCGATGAGCTGGGCCGCGCGGGCGGGATTGATCATGTCATCGATGGAGCCGAAAGGCAGGACGAATTCTGGGGTGGAGGTGATGCGGAGGACTAGCACGCGGCCGTGGGTATCACGTAGGACAACGGCGACAATTTCCTCAATGTCTGCAGCGGGTGAAGGAGAATTGGAGGTCTCAGACATGCCTCCATAGTAGGGCCGCGCCGGGGCGGGGAGGCGGTGAAAGAAGAGAGGGGGCACCCGAAAACTGTCAGTAATGTAACGGGTTGGACACAGTCTCACACGTTAGAAACGGCCGCTTCGATGCGCGTGCCATCATGGGTAGGTCTTATAGACCAATACGAGAAGAAGTGAAAGAGGAATTGCTCAATGCGAAAAATTCCGCACCTTAAGAAAGTCCTCGTGGGCTCGGCTTTCGCAGGTGCGTTCTTCCTGGGTAACCCAGCGGCGGGTGCCCAGGAGCTCCCCACCATCCCGGAGATCGATTCGGCTGGTTTTGTTGACCAAGTGCGCGCGGACCTGAAGTCCGTAGGCATCGAGACCAAGCCAGTGGACGCAGCGCTGACCGACGCCGTCGACACCGCCGTCAACGGGGCTGCCGCAGCGGCATCGAAGGATGTGAACAAGGCGGTCGAAGGAGCCGTGAATTCTCCTGCGGCGCAGCGCGTCGCGGAGCAGGCGAACCTGCAGACGCAGCTGCCGGCCCCGTCCGAGCAGCAGGACTATGCCGGCGCTGATGCCATCACGGGTGAACCGCTGACGAACCCGACTCCCATCGGGTTGCTGGAGGAGGCCACGCAGCCGGAGTTCGTGCCCCAGGGTACTGATCCGAACTACGTGTGGAAGAACGACCTGTTCTCCAAGATTGCGGCCGGTAAACCGCACGCGGACTATGTTCTGCACCGGGTACCCGGCTCCTTCTACGATGCGCCCCAGATTCCCGAGGAATCTAATGTTGCGATGACTGAAGGCAAGTCGCTGTACGGCCCGGGTACCCCGCTGTACATCCGTGAGGACACCATGTGCACGCTGACGGCTGCCGGCACGGATGCTGAAGGCCGCAAGGTCGGGATTACTGCCGGTCACTGCGGCAACGTGGGTGATCCGGTGTCTTCGGCGGATTCCTGGCAGGTAGGTCCCACCGGCACCGTGGTGTCCAAGAACGCGCAGCTGGACTACTCGCTCATCGAGTTCGGCTCCCAGGCAGAGGTGACTCGCAGCTACAACGGTGTGACCGCGTACGGGATTGGTGGGGCCACCCAGCCGGGTGACATCACCTGCAAGCGCGGCGTGGCTACCGGCCGCACCTGTGGCATGACCTTCCAGCACAGCCAGAAGATCACCATCAACCAGGTGTGCGCCATGGTTGGAGATTCCGGTGCGCCGGTCTTCCACAATGGCCGCATTGTTGGCTCGGTATCCCGTGGTCTGATTCCGGGGCTGCCGTCCTGCCGCACTCCGTGGCAGGGTGCGCTGCACAACCCGACGGTCGTGTCCAACACCGATGCCATCATCGCGGACCTGAACCGCCGCGAGGGCGTGGGTTCCGGATTCACGATTCCGGAGAACTAGAAGTACGTTTCTAACATTTAAGGCCCCAGATCGTTAACGATCTGGGGCCTTATTTGATCGAAATGACCTGCGGAGTGCGGTTTGCAGGCCGGCGCTGGGGGATGACGCCGGCGTGCGGCGCCGCACGGCGCTAGGAGAGGGCGCTGAGGGCGGCGTCGTGAAGCTTGCCGTTGGAGGCAAGCGCCGAGCCGCCGTGGGGGCCGTCTTCGCCGCGGACGTTGGTGAAGCGTCCACCGGCCTCGGTTACGAGCAGTGCCGGGGCAGCCAGGTCCCACAGCGAAACCTCGGGTTCGGCAGCGATGTCGACGGCACCTTCGGCCACAAGGCAGTAATTCCAGAAGTCGCCGTAGCCGCGCAAACGCCAGACCTTGTCCGTGAATGAGATGAAAGCGTCGCGGTTCGGCTGCCACCCAGACAAGGAGCTCATGGACAGGGAGGCATCCTCCAGTTTGGAGACCTCGGAAACGCGTAGGCGCTTCGGTTCGCCACCGAAGACGCGGTAGGCGCCGCCGCCCTTGGCTGCGTACCAGCGGCGGCGCAGGGCGGGGGCGGAGACGACGGAGACCACCGGCTCGCCGTCTTCCAGTAGCGCGATGAGGGTGGCCCAGACGGGAACGCCGCGGACGAAGTTTTTCGTGCCGTCGATAGGGTCGATAACCCACTGGCGGCCCTCGAAGCAGGCCTCGCCACCAAACTCTTCACCCAGCACCTCATCGCGCGGGCGGGAGCGTTTGAGCGCCTCACGGATGGCCTTTTCGCAGGCCAGGTCCGCATCGGAGACCGGGGTCATGTCCGGCTTTTCCTTGACGGACAGGTCCGCAGCCTCAAAGCGGTGCATCGTGATGGCGTCCGCGTGGCCTGCCATCTCCAGCGCCAGGCCGAGGTCTTCTTTGTACTTACCCACGAAGCCATTCCTCCATCTGATCAACTACCTGTTTATTACCCGCGATACACCATTCCACACCGCCGGCCTCAACCTTGCGCGCCGCGCCGCCCGCGGCCAGCACTAGCGCCTGACCTGGATACCAATCCCAGTCCTTGACCGAGTGCTGCATCCAGGCACCCCACGTGCCATCCGCCACGCAGGAGAGATCCACGGAACCCGCCCCCAGCATGCGCACGGTGGCAAAGTGCGGTGCCACCTTCTCCCAGGCGGCGGCGATGTTCGGGTCGGTCATGGACGTAGGGTGCAGGTACGTCGAGAGGCACAGCTTGTCGGCGGGGGCATCGCTGAGCTTGGCGACGTCCTTGCCGTCCAGGCTCGTGGCGTGGTCGCGGCCGCCGAACCAGGTATAGCCCATGGCGGGGCGGTGGACGGCGCCGAGGATGACCCCTTCAGCGTCGACAAGCGCGAGCGCAGAGCACCAATAGTCGGAACCCGAGGCGAAGTTGTAGGTGCCGTCGACGGGGTCGATGACCCACGTGCGGCCGGACTTCGACTCGCGGTTCGCGCCCTCCTCGCCCACGATGCCGTCCTCGCCACGCAGGGCCTCGAGCACACCGGCGACGAAACGCTCGGCGGCGAAGTCGGCGTCGGTGACGACATCGGAGACGGAGGTCTTTTGCTCGATGTCTACTCCCTGCTCGCGCAGGCGCCAGGCCAGGCGGCCGGCGTTATAGACAAGCGCCTGGGCAAGGTGGGCGTCGGTATCGTCCGCGTGGGCAACGATGAAGGTCTTGATGATGGCATCGATCATCTCGGTGAGGCTTGGCTGGTCACTCATGCCGCCTATTGTCGCGCTAAACGCGGCCGATGGCTAATCAGGGAGAAAGAATAAGTAGAGTAGGGGGCTATGCGTCCGGAACAAACAGCACGACTTGAGGAACTCAGCGCCACTTTGACCTCCATTGAAAAGGTGATGGACCCGGAGGCGGTGTCCGAGCGCGTGCGCGAGCTCGAGGCCCAGGCGGGGGACCCGTCGCTGTGGGATGACCCCGACCATGCTCAGAAGGTGACCTCGGAGCTGTCGGCGCAGCAGGCAAAGCTGCGCAAGTTACAGTCCCTGCGCGGGCGGATTGAGGATCTGCCGGTGATGGCGGAGCTGGCGGAAGAAGAAGGCGATGAGGCCTCTCAGGAACTCGTCGACACAGAGTTGAAGGAGCTCGGCGCCGCCATCGAATCGCTCGAGGTGACCACCATGCTCTCGGGTGAGTACGACCAGCGCGAGGCGGTCATCAACATCCGTTCCGGTGCCGGTGGCGTGGATGCCGCGGACTGGGCGGAAATGCTCATGCGCATGTACACGCGCTGGGCGGAGAAGAACGGCCACAAGGTGGATGTCTACGACATCTCCTATGCCGAAGAAGCCGGCATCAAGTCGGCCACCTTCGTGGTGCACGGTGAATACATGTATGGCCAGCTCTCCGTGGAGCAGGGCGCGCACCGCCTCGTGCGTATCTCGCCTTTCGATAACCAAGCCCGCCGTCAAACCTCTTTCGCTGAGGTCGAGGTGCTTCCGGTGGTGGAGCAGACCGACTCCATCGAGGTGCCGGATTCGGAGGTGCGCGTGGATGTCTACCGTTCTTCGGGCCCTGGTGGTCAGTCGGTCAACACGACGGATTCGGCGGTGCGCCTGACGCACATCCCGACCGGCATCGTGGTGACCTGTCAAAACGAGAAGTCCCAGATCCAGAACAAGGCCTCTGCCATGCGCGTGCTGCAGGCGAAGCTGCTGGAGCGCAAGCGCCAGGAGGAGCGCGCGGAACTCGATGCCCTGGGCGCGGGTGGCAATGCCTCCTGGGGTAATCAGATGCGCTCTTATGTGCTGCACCCGTACCAGATGGTCAAGGATCTGCGCACGAACTATGAAGTAGGAGACCCTTCCAAGGTATTGGATGGGGATATCGATGGCTTCCTGGAATCCGGGATCCGGTGGCGCATGGCGCAGCAGGAGTCCTAGGCCCGAGTAACAAATGTTGCTAATGTGGCTTAAGTGATCACTTTCGAGAATGTGTCCAAGGTCTATTCGACCTCCACGAGGCCCGCGCTGGACAAGGTGTCCTTTGAGATAGAAGACGGAGAATTCGTCTTCCTCATCGGACCCTCCGGCTCCGGTAAGTCGACCTTCCTCCAGCTCATGGTGCGCGAAACCAATGTCAGCTCGGGGGATATTTATTTCGGGGACTTCCACGTCAACACGCTGAAGGGCCGCGAGGTCAACCGCTTGCGTCAGTCCATCGGCTACGTTTTCCAGGACTTTCGCCTGCTGCCCAAGCTGAACGTTTATGACAACGTGGCTTTTGCCTTGGAGGTCATCGGCAAACGCAAGGCGCGGATTGCCAAGCAGGTCCCCGAGGTCCTCGACATGGTCGGCCTCGGTGCCAAGCAGCACCGCATGCCGCATGAGCTCTCCGGCGGTGAGCAGCAGCGCGTGGCGATTGCGCGGGCTTTTGTCAACCGTCCCAAGCTGCTGCTTGCCGACGAACCCACAGGCAACCTCGATCCTTCCACCGCCGCGGAGATCATGTCTCTGCTCACCAAGATTAACCGGCGCGGGACGACGGTCGTGATGTCGACGCACAACGCGCGCGCGGTTAACGAGGCCCGCCAGCGCGTCATTGAGCTGCACAACGGCACGCTGGTGCGCGATGAGAAGAACGCGATGTACGGGGAGGCGGTCTAGGTGAATCTGGGCTTTGTATTCAGGGAAGCTTTCAAAGGGCTAGGGCGTAACATCACCATGACCATCGCCATGGTGATTACCACGGCCATTTCGGTGGCCCTGGTGGTGGCCGGTGTTCTGGTGACCCAGATGACCAACGAGACCAAAGACATCTATCTCGAGCGCGTCGAGGTCATGGTCCAGCTCAATGAGGATATCTCTGCCAATGATCCGGAGTGTAAGGACTCCGCCTGCGCCGGGTTGAAGAAGAAGCTGGAGGCGGATGAAGACATCGAGTCCGTGAGCTACCGCAATCGTGCAGATTCCTATGAGCGCTTCGTGGAACTGTTCAAGGAAACCGATCCGGTCATGGTTGAGGAAACCTCCCCGGATGCGCTGCCGGCGGCCTTCCACGTGCGGCTGAAGGATCCGACGGATACCGCGCCTATCGACGCCATCGCGTCCGACCCCGCCGTCAGCGACATCATCGACCAGCAGGAGGAGGTGCGCAGCGCCGCGGGCAACCTCGACGCCATCCGGAATGCTACCTTCGTCCTCGCTGCAGTCATGGCGTTGGCCGCCATCATGCTGATTGCGAACATGGTGCAGATCGCCGCTTACCAGCGCCAGCGGGAGACCGCGATCATGCGCATGGTCGGTGCCTCGCGGTGGATTACCCACGCGCCCTTCATTATGGAGGCTGTCCTTGGCGCACTCGGCGGTGTCATCCTCGCCGGGGTCGGCGTCATCGTGGGAAAGAACACCGTGATCGATCCCGCGCTGAAGGACCTGTACCACAACCAGCTGCTGGCCCCAGTGACGTCTGGGGACGTGTGGACGGCTCTGCCCATCGTGGGGCTCGTGGCAATCCTGTGCGCTGCGCTGACCGCGCAGGTGACCATGCGCGCCTACGTGCGGACATAGGTCAACAGGCCCGTTGTAGGTTGTGCCTGGCAGTAGCGTAATATAGTCCGAACTATGGCGAAGAAGGCAAAGAAGAAAAAGGCGGCCGTCGACAATAACTCGACCTTGGCCACCAACCGACGTGCCCGCCACGACTACACCATTCTCGACACCCTAGAATGCGGCATGGTGCTCGTGGGCACCGAAATTAAGTCGATGCGCGAAGGCAAGATCTCGTTGGCAGACGCCTTCGCCACCATCGACGACGGCGAGGTCTACATCCGCAACCTCCACATCCCGGAGTATTCCCAGGGTACGTGGACGAACCACTCACCCAAGCGCACACGTAAGCTGCTGCTGCACCGCCGGGAAATCGACAAGCTCATGGGCCAGGTGCGCGATGGCAACAAGACGCTCATCCCGCTCAAGGTGTACCTGAAGAATGGCCGCGCCAAGTGCGAGCTTGGTTTGGCCAAGGGTAAGCAGGACTATGACAAGCGTGAGGCGATTAAGCGCCGTGACCAGGACCGCGACATCACCCGCGAGCTCGGGCGCCGCGTAAAGGGGATCAACGCCTAACCTGGGAGCCATGATTTATACGGCCAAGGTTCATGACGTTATTCGGAGTGATGAAAAGCCGCGCGGGGTAGCGGTGCTCGTCGATAAGCTCTGGCCCCGTGGCGTGGCCAAAGAACGTCTCTCGTATGACCACTGGTTCAAGGATGTCGCGCCCAGCCCGGGGTTGCGTAAGTGGTGGGGGCACGAGGCTGACACCTTCGAGGAATTTGCCCGGCGCTACCGTGCGGAGCTCGACGAGAACGACGGCGAAGAGCTGGAAGAACTACGCCAGCTTGCTGCGGCTGGCGACGTCACCCTTCTTTTCGCCGCCAAAGACCGCGAGATCAACCACGCCACTGTGTTGAAGGCGTGGTTAGAGGAAAGCTAGACGAATAGTCCCCAGATGGTGGCGCCCACGGCGATGAGGCCGGTGACGACAACGAACACGTTGCTGGGGCGGCCGCGGAATTGCTTGAGAGCATCGATGCGGTGGATGGCATACATCGGCAGCAGGTAGAGGATCGAGGCGATGAAGGGGCCGCCGATGGCCTCGATGAGGCCCAGGATCGAAGGATCGATGATGGCGACGATCCAAGCCGCTACGAAAATGATGCCGTGCATGACGGAGTTGAGCTGCTTCTCCGAGAGCTTCGCTGTGGCGCGCGGAGCGGCGCTGCGCAACAGGAAGTTGCCGCCCTCGGTAGCTCCCAGGACGTGGCCGAAGTAGGAGGAGATGATGGCAATCATCGCGATGATGGGGGAGAGGAAGGCCAAGACCGGAACACCGGTGACGTTGGCCAGGTAAGACAGAACCGGCAAGTTCTGCTCGCGGGCTTCGGTGAGGCCGTCCGCGCCGAGGGTCAGCGTGCAGGACCACACGAAGAACATGGTGAACACGGTGAGCAGAATGGCGGTCAGCGCCAGCGCGCGCGAGGCGTTCTCGGAGCTCTTTTCGCGGCCGTGTGCGGCAACCATGGCCAAGGAGAACTGGGAAATCGCGGGGGAGTGGTTGAAGGAGAAGACCAGCACGGGGATGATCAGTGCGACGGAGCCGACGATGCGCCAATCATTGTTGCCTACCTCCATGAAGGAGGCGATATCCCAGCGCGGGATGAGGTAGATGGACAGCGCGCCGAGGCAGAAGATCAGCGGGTAGACCAGAAACTGCGTCACGGCGAGCACGATGCGTTGACCAAAGGCGAAGACGATGGTCATAAAGCCCACGAGAACGAACGCGAGAAGCGGGCGCGGAAACGTTGGTCCATTCAGCTGGTTGACGATGAAGCTGTTAACCGTGTTGGTAATCGACACGCCATAAATCAGGACGATGGGGAAGATGGCGCAGAAATAAACCACCGAAATGATAAAACCTGCGCTTTTGCCGAAATAGTCCGTGACCACTGCGGTGATGTCCTCACCCTGGCGAGGTGACGCACAAATCATGCGGGCGAGTCCGCGGTGGGAGAAGTATGTCATCGGGCCGATGAGAAGGGTGGCCACGAGAAGGGGCCAGAAGCCGAAGCTGCCGGCGTTGATGGGGAGGAACAAAATGCCGGCGCCCACGGCGGTGCCGAAGAGCGAGATGGCCCATTCGGTGTTGCTTGCTGGGCGTTTAGCGTCTTCCGGGGAACTGGTGGTTTCGGTATGTGTGCTCACTTTGCAGCCTTTAACAAAGTAGGAGTATCGGACTCACACACCTTAACAGCGTTTAAGTTGATGCTAATCACAAGGGGGTGCTTATGAAAGCTATGCCTCATGTGGCCTGGGGTGAAGCTTGCGGGAATAGGGGCAGGTGCAGTAGCGTTGAACAGACCGTAGGGCGCATAAAGATGCGTTCTGCGCAGCTTTCACAGCAATGTGTAAATGAGGGGTCGACTTGGTTTCGACTTCGTACATTGAGCCAGGGGAAGCGTGCCGGTGCAGGCTAGAGACCACCGTTAAGCGTCGTAGCAACCAATAAACGCAGAGAAGAACTCTCAGCGTGACTACGCCCTCGCTGCCTAATTACAGCGACGCGTGTCTGTCAGCCTAGGTTTGGTTCCTGACCTAGATCCTGGCATCGACTAAGGAACTTGCCTGACCGGTTTGTTGTTCGGCCGGTCGGGGACTTTGAGAGCAACTGGGCCCATCATCCGGAGCGAGTTTGCCCGAGCCGGAGGGCCGAGTAGAGATCCTGTGCAGACTGCGCACGGAGAAGCCCTGGCGAGGTGACGAAGGACCCGGGTTCAATTCCCGGCGGCTCCACAGATAGCATTTCCCCTGGTGAGCGTTCACCGGGGGATTTGCTGTATCTGTGCAGTTCATTGGCATGATACTGTGTTGCCACAGGTGGCCACGAGTTGCCACTAAATGACTCTGATTAGGGAATGAATAGGGAACGTTTCCCTAGTCCCTAGTCCCTCGTTGTGGAAGGTGTGGCAATGGCACGGAGGAAGGCTGAGCGCACGCGCCGGGAATTCGGCAAGGTGTCGGTTAAGGGCAAGCGCGTCTATGCGGAATACACCGGGCCGGATGGTGCGTTTCACCGCCCTGGGCATTCCTTCCCCTCAAAGATTGATGCGGAAGGTTGGCTAGCGGAGGAATCCTTAGCTGAGGGAGGAACTAAACCCAGGGCGCTTCATTCTGAGTGGAACGATGAGCGGATCTCCAGTCTCCGGATCCTCGATCACCCGTGCCCGCAGATCAAAAGCCTGCTGCAGCAGCTCTGCGGTGATGATATCGGCGGGTGGGCCGGAAGCTATTACCTGGCCTTCCTTCATAACCACAAGGTAATCGGAGTAGCGCACCGCCAGGTTTAGATCGTGCAGCACCATTACTACGGTTCTTCCTAGTTTCTGACGCAGGCTATCGACAAGTTCGAGGATGTCCACGGAGGTAGCCAGGTCAAGGTAAGTGGTCGGCTCGTCTAGGAAGAGGATGTCGGTGTTTTGCGCTAGCACCATGGAGATCCACGCCCGCTGGCGCTGGCCTCCGGAAAGCTCATCCAACGTACGGCTCGCAAGATCTGCAGAACCGGTCTGGCTTAGAGCCGCGAAGACTGCTTCCTCGTCGGTAGAGGACCACTGCCGGAACCATGCTTGGTGCGGGTGCCGACCGCGGGCTACCAGATCGGAGACCAACAGGCCTTCAGGTGCCACGGGTGATTGGGGCAACACTGCCAGTTTTCGGGCGACGTCCTTGCGCTTGATGGCCGAGATATCTTGTCCATTTACATATACGGTCCCTGTATCGAGGTCGAGCAGTCCGGACATGGCACGCAGCAAGGTCGATTTACCGCACCCGTTGGGCCCCACGATAGTGGTGATTTTTCCCGCTGGGAACGTGGCGTTGAGATCGCGGATGATGGTGCGCTGGCCGTAGCCTACCGTGACCGAGGAAGCGACCACGCTACTGGTGGTATTCGGTTGGTCTGCGCTTGACTGAGGTATGGGGGAGGTCATGCGTCTGTGCTCCTAGTGCGTTGAACGAGTAGGTAAATGAGGAAGATACCGCCCAGCGCGGAGGTGACAATACCCACCGGAAGTTCCACCGGCAGAATAGTTTGGGTCACGATGTCCGCACCTAGTAACAGTACTGCGCCGGTAAGAGCCGACGCCGCAAGCGGGGGACTGGGTACGCCGCACATCCGAAGGGCTACTTGAGGCGCTACAAAGGCGATGAATCCGATGGGGCCGGCAGCGGAAACAGCTACCGCAGCTAGCGCTACGGCCAACGCCAGCATTGCCACCTGCACGCCGTTGACTCGCTGGCCCAGCGCTCGGGCTAGATCGGGTCCCAGAGTGGTGGCCAGCGTTTGGTGGGAGATCCAAGCCAGCAACGGGGCGCATACAATCACAAGGGCGACCATGGGGATGGTGGTATTCCACTCCGACTTGGCCAGGGACCCGGTGAGCCAGAACTGTGCCTGGCTGGCATCCCGCAGTTCCGCGCGGACCATGAGGAAATTGATGTAGGAACTTAGCAGCGCGGTAATGATGATGCCCACGAGTACGAGGCGGTAGGAATCCGCGTGGCGCCGCCAAGCCAACGCCCAGATAGCCGTGGTGCTCAGTATCGCGCCCAGAAACGCGGCCAAGGGAATCCCAATTCCAGCGAGCCAGCCGGCGAAGCCGCTGCCGCCACCGCCGAGCACGATGACCGTTACGGCCATGGCAGAGGCGCCCGTGGTGATGCCGAGGATATCGGGGCTGGCCAACGCGTTCCGGGTGACCGTCTGGGTTAGCGCTCCAGAAAGTCCCAGTGCGCAGCCGACCGCGATGGCTGTGGCTACTCGAGGCATGCGCCACTCGAGGACCACGAGTTTTTCCACGCGGGATCCTTCCCCATGAAAGATCACCTGTAGTACTCGGGGGACGGAAATAGGGTAGTCGCCCAGTCCGATGGAGAGTGCTCCTAAAAAGACAATGAGCGCTGTGGCGATAAGACACACCAGCACCACCCGCGGGCGCCAGAGAAAGGAGATTGGCCCAGCTCGGAATGGCACCCTGCCCGGCATCTGCCACGAAGTGCTTTGTTTATCCTGTACAGCCTTGTTATGTCGTATCACAGCGTCATCACCTTTTTCCGAGAGATTAAGGCGAGGAAGAACGGCGCGCCAACGAAGGCCAATACGATGCCCACTTGGAGCTCCCCGGGGCGGGCGATGAGGCGGCCCACTACGTCCGCACACAGCAACAGTGCCGCGCCGGCCAGTGCAGAGTAAGGCAAAATCCACTTGTAATCTGGGCCTGTGAGAGCCCGGACAATGTGGGGCACTACCAGACCAATGAAGCCCAGCGGGCCCGCTGCAGCCGTGGCCGCCCCGGCCAGCAGTGCGATGATGCCCATGCCGCCAAGTCTTGCGGCCGCGGTGTTGATGCCGAGTCCTGCGGCCACGTCGTCGCCTAAGTTCAAGATGTTCAACTGTGGGCCGGTGGCAAACGCCAGGATCAGTCCCAGCACTATAAACGGCAGGATGCCTAGTGCAATGTTCATATCCCGACCGGCAAGGGAACCGACGGTCCAAAAGCGCATTCGATCCAGGTTATTGTCATTGGTGAGAACGAATGCGCTGGTAATGGCGCTTAATACCGCCGACAGTGCGGCTCCGCCCAGTACTAAGGTCAAAGGGTCCACTGCTGCTTTGCCTGCGGAGGCTAGGCCGAAGACTAGTGCAGTGGCTGCGATCGCGCCGAGGAAGGCTACTACTGCGGTGGCCCACGGGGCGGTGATGCCAAACAGAGCGAAGCTGACCACAACGCTCAGGGCAGCGCCGGAGCTGACACCTAGGATTCCCGGATCTGCCAGGGGATTGCGGGTATGGCCCTGAATGAGAGCACCGGCCACTCCCAGTGCCGCCCCCACCATAATGGCCAGCAGGGTGCGCGGTAGCCGCAGCTCGGCTACTACGCGTTGATTGGTTGGAACTTCGTCTTGGGAGCCGCTCGCCCCTGGGAGATCCCGCAGCGCGGCCCACACATCCTCCGCAGGAATGGAACGGGCACCGTACAGCAAACTGCAGATCGTGCCGCCGAGGACCAGTAGGAACAGTACCCCTAGGCCCAGTAGGCGGGTAGTGCGCACACTCATAGCGTGGCCTCCAATCCCTGCAGTGGCTGCCAGCCCGCACCTAGCTGCAGGCGACCACATAACCGAGCCTGTTGGCCTGCCCACTGCTGCTTTCCGATGTCCGTGAAGTAGGCCCTAAAGAGTGCCCAGTAGGCGCTGGTGCTTCGGTAGTCTGGCCCGGACGAAACCATGAGGAGCTCCGAGTCCAGATCCAAGGGTGCTGTGACCCGATGGCCCAAGAAGGACGAGAGACGCTCATGACCGGTCATCTCTGCCATATCGATCACGATGGGAAATCCTAAGTTGTGGGGGCGGGAGAGGTGCGTAACGGTGAATTCGTCCCAGTGCGGTTGACAAAATTCCATATATCCCGACGTGCCCACAGGATCGTTCCTCCGCGATCGGGTACTTGCCACCTCTGGAAGGGGAGGGGAGCTTCGGCCGAGTTGTGGCTCAGACTTTTGCTGGGGGTGGTTGTCAATCATGGGAAAACATATTACCACTTAAAGTAAGGTAAGCCTTCATTTACTTAAGGGGCGTTCAAAATAAGTTGCTGGAGATTAGGGATTGGCGTAAATGCGGCTACGCCGCTGGCGTCGGCATTCGGCATAACGACAGAATCGAGGGCGATACTCCGCGTATCGAAAAGACGATCCAGAACTTATCGTGACCGTGTCCTCGGACATTGATGAAAATGCATACAAGTAGCTGTCTGATATCGCCCCTGTCGTTGTGCGAAAGGGTGAAGGTATACCCCTTTAGGTAGGTAATAACTATAGATCAATAACTAGAATAAACTATTGCAACGTGGCATAGGTAATGCTAACCTAACTTAAAAGTTACCTTCGGGTCTACCGAAAATTCTGATGAAAAGAGCTGAAAGGTAGCTTGAGGAAACCGACTTTAAGGATAAAGGATGTCAGTAAAAAGAGGTGCGCGGTCATTCATTGCTGCCGCTATCTGTGCCGGATTAGTTCTGTCGGGCTGCTCGTCGAACGATTCAATCGATGAAGCGGCAACAACCTCCGAGGTTGCAGAATACGTGACCATTGAGCACGCACGGGGAACGGACACGTATCCGGTCAACCCGCAAAACGTGGTTGCCGTAGGAACGGCCGTTGATAACCTGCTGGAACTTGGAATTAAACCAGCTGCCGTTGTGCAGCATAGAATAGACAAGAACTCGCCTTGGCGCGAGGCCAAGCTCGATGGCGTCAAGGTGATCGATCAGACAGACTTCAAGACTCTGCCCCAGGAACAAATCGCGGCAATCGAACCCGACTTCATCGTTGGCGACTACTGGACAATTTCCGAGGCTAATTACAAGGAATTGTCTGCAATCGCACCGACTCTCGGCGGAATCTCCGATAAGGGTGAGGGAATTGGCTGGGAATCTCAGCTAGAAGCTTTGGGCAAGATCTTCAATAAGGAATCCGAAGCGAAGAAAGCTATTGAAGAGGATCAGAAGCGTTTCTCCGACGCAAAGGAAAAATTGCCTAACCTCTCCGGTAAAACCGGCGTTGTTTCCCAGTTCGCCCAAGGCTCCTTTGGCGCCGTTGCTGACCCTGAGGATCCGGGTGCTTCCTTCATCTACGATCTGGGCATGAAGTTCCCGGACAAGCTGACGGACGGATCCGTCCCAGCTAATAATAGTGGCCGCGTCACGCTTTCCCCGGAAAATGTTTCCTACCTAGCCGCTGATTTCATGGTTATTTATAACCGCGACGGCTCAATCGAAGAGGTTGAAAATATTCCGGGATACAAAGATTTGCCACAGGTGAAAGCCGATGCGACTCTCGCTGGTGATTCAGCCGTCGTCGCCGGACTTAACAACCCGACGAGCTTGAGTCGAGCTTGGGTATTGGATAAGACGATGCCGACGCTGGAAAAGGTTGGAAAGTAGTCAAGGCCCGCACAACCCTGATACCTGCTAGAAGGGGCTCACTCCGTTGCAGCAGGTAGTCATGAACGCCTTCCGATTTATCGGAAGGCGTTGTTTTAGGTGATGAAGTCCAAGGAAGTGGTGAGTTCGTTCTTGCCTCTCCGGCAACGAAATAAAAATCAACTTGACCAAAAGGAATGGTTAAAACTATGCCCAGAAACAGTCGAGGTAGAGAAATTTATCCAATCTCTTACCGGGAATTATATGTGCAAAATGTCGAAGATATATCGCCATGCATGCGGCGCATTACGCTCAGCGGAGAGCAACTCCAGGAGCACAAACACGATGGTATTTCCGTTCCTGCATTATTAAGCAATGGTTTTGATGACGACGTTCGGCTGATCTTCCCGGATCCGGAAACTGGAGAAAGGCCGCACCCAATCGCCCAAAAAGATGGCAACCTACTGTGGCCAGAAGCTGTCAAAAATCTATTCCGGACATACACAGTCCGCCACTTTGACGCTGCTAACCAGCGGTTAGCAATAGATTTCGCGCGCCACGGTGAGGGCCTAGCAGAAAACTGGTCACAGAACGCTCGAATAGGTGACGCCATTTTTGTGGCAGGTCCGAAGTCTTGTGCACAGTTACCTACGCATACCGATTGGCTATTTTTGGCAGGAGATGAGACTGCGCTCCCGGCAATTGGCCGCTGCGTAGAATCACTCCCGTGCGGGCACCCTGCGATTGCGGTGATAGAGGTTCCTACGAGCGCTGATATTCAGAGCTTAGACATTTCCGATTCAGTACAGGTCCACTGGGCGGTACGCGAACGGGGTGAGGACTTCGTGGAAAAGACTAGGGCGCTTTTTGAAGCTACTTCTCCTTCATTATTGCCTGATGGCGAAGGATACGTATGGGCGGCAGGGGAAGCTTCTCGGCTAAAACCGCTGCGCCGTTTGTTTAAAGCTTCCGGAATTACCCCTGAGCATCAAGAAATCACGGGCTACTGGCGGCGTACTAACCCGAAACACGGCAAAGGAAACGCATCGAGCAGTAGTAATAGTGTTTTGCATAATATCCATGATTTAGCTGAGTTGAACTCGGCCTTTGCGCTTCGCACTGCAGTACGTTTAGGACTATTTCAAGAAATCGATGCGGGTGCCAACACAGTCCCTGCCCTTGCTGTTGCGGCAGAACTTCACGAGGAGGCTTTGGGAAGATTTGTCCGTTACTTGGCCGCTCTTCAACTCGTCGAAATCAGCGGGAACGCCCTCACGTTGACTGCAATGGGAATGGAACTGGCGGACCCAGATTCAAATGCGGTGCGCTGGTTAAGCGGGCCTGCGCATCTTGAGGCGATGGCGCTGATGCGACTTGAGTACAGTCTTCGTACCGGTGAGTCAGCACCTCAAGGGGAAAAGGGATTGCCGTGGTCAGAGTATGTTAGCCGTGACCCACAACTCGTGGCCGAACGCTTTGAGCAAAAGAATGTGAGCGCTGGGTGGACTGCTCCTTCGGCAGCTAAGGCACTACAGCAGTATTTAGATGAAACCGCTCGCGTTCTCATCATTGGCCAGGGAGGCGCGGTATATGCAGATGAAATACTCCGACGATGGGAGCATGCCCAGAGCCGTATTATCAGTGATGCTTCCTCGGAAGCGGTGCTACAGGAAATCGCAGTAACCTCTCGTGCACGATGCGAGACGAATGGCGAGGGAAGCGGTTTTTATCCCACTGAAGTGGACTATGTGTGGGCAACTGATGTAGTTTTCATCGATCCCTGGGGTGTCTTTGGTAGCGAGGAAGTAGCTCACCAATTAAACCGTGCAATAAGTAAGGATACGTTCCGGCGGGTTTATATCTTTACCGAGGTTATCGATACGGTAGGCGGAGATGAGCATTCCTATGAAGAGGACATGGTGAGGCTTTCCATGTTCGGCACCAAGATACCGACTCAGGAAGACATCAACGCTGCTGTCGCTGACAACGGCGCTTTTATTGCCTCCACCACGGCTGTTGGCTGGGGTAAACGCCTTTTCGTTCTTGAGGCAGAGGCGAAATCCTAAAGAGGAACTGCTGAGGTTTCCCTCGTGTAGTCGACACCCTGGCTGAGGTCAAAGAAAAATGCCGAAGGAACCACGGTGTCTATGCTGCGGTTCATGCCGGATAAAAGCCGCTGCTGTCCCTGTGAAAGAGAATCCGAGGGCAGCAGCGGCTAAAGCGTAGAGCGTGGCGGCTTAGAGCCCGAAGTACTCGCGCAGATCGGCGGCGATGGCATCGAGGCGATCGGCGTCGGGAGACTCGAGGTAGCACTTGAGCTTGGGCTCAGTGCCGGAGGGGCGGACGATGACGCGGTCATCGTTGTCGGTGAAGAACTTCGAGCCTTGGGCGAACTTTTCCACCTTGGTTATAGGGGAGCCAGCAAGCTCGGTCGGTGGGTTCGCGGAGACCTTCTCCATTGCTTGAGCAATGAGGCTCAAGTCTTCTACGCGGAAGGTCAACGGCTGCGTGTGCAGGGCGCCAACCGTGGCGTAGATTTCTTCCAAGCGGCCTAGCAAGCTAGTTCCAGCGGCCTTGCATTCAGCGGCAAGGCTGGCAAGTACGACGGAAGTAGAAATGCCGTCTTTGTCGCTGACCGCGGCGGGATCGGGGCAAAAGCCAATGGCCTCTTCATAGCCGAAGGATAGCTCTGGGGTGCGGGCGATCCATTTGAAACCGGTAAGCGTTTCCTTATGGCCGAGACCGTAGTGCGCGGCGATGCGCCCGAGCAGGCGGGAGGAGACCAGGGAATTGGCGAAGTTACCGGTAGCGCCGCGGCGAGCAAGGTAATCGCCCAGGAGGGCACCGGTTTCGTCGCCGCTTAGTTGGCGCCAAGAGTTTTCCGCCGTGGGGACGGCGGCGGCGCAGCGATCAGCATCTGGGTCATAAGCGATAAGGATATCGGCATCGATCTCCTCAGCGTGCTTGATTCCAAGGTCTAAGGCGCCGGGTTCTTCCGGGTTGGGGAAGGACACCGTAGGGAGGTCAGGGTCGGGTTCGGCCTGCTCGGGCACCAGCGAGACGCGGAAGCCACAGCGGGAAAGCAGTTCCTTGCCGAGCTCGGCCCCCACGCCGTGCATGGCGGTCAGCGCGATGGTGATATCGGTATTGTCACCGACTAGCTGGGCGGCGCGGTCGAGATAGTCCTCGCGGGTATCGACGTCCTCGATGCGCTCAGAAGAAAGCGCAACCTCGTCGGCATAGGGAGCCGCAGCGATAGCGGCGGCAATTTCGGAGTCTGCCGGAGAAATAAGCTGCACGCCCTCGCCTGGGCCGGTGGCGATGCGGCCGCCCAAGTACACCTTGTAGCCGTTATCGGCTGGAGGGTTGTGGGAGGCGGTGACCATAATGCCGGCATCTGCGCCCAAGGAGCGAACCGTAAAAGCCGTCAGTGGGGTCGGGTTCTGTGCAGGCAGAACCAGGGCCTTACCGCCGGCGGCGGAGATGACCTGGGCGGCATCGCGCTGGAACTGCGCGGAACCGTGGCGGGCATCGCAGCCAATGACGACGACCGGGGCATCGACCTGCTGGTTGAGCCAGGTGATAAGCCCGTAGGTGGTGCGGATGACCACGGCGCGGTTCATACGGGATTCGCCCGCCCCCACGGCGGCGCGCAGGCCCGCGGTACCGAAGTTCAAGGGGCCAGCGAAGGTCGCGGCGAGTTCTTCGGAATTGCCTTCCTCGATCCACGTCAGTACCTGGCGGGCGGTGTCCGCATCCGGATCGTGTTCGGCCCAGGTGCGGGCGTAGTCGACATCGAAGTTCGTGTGTGCGGGCATGGCTTAAAGCTCCTCGAGGATCTTGGCGGAGGAAGACAGCCCCAGGCGGGTAGCGCCGGCTTCGATCATTGCCAGTGCATCCTTGCCGCTGCGGATGCCGCCGGATGCCTTAACGCCGAGAGCGTCGCCTACGGTCTCGCGCATGAGCGTGACCGCGTGGGTGGACGCACCGCCGGCGGGGTGGAAACCGGTGGAAGTCTTGACAAAGTCCGCCTGGGCGGCTGCGGCGGCCTTGCAGGCGAGGACAATGGCGTCGTCGGAAAGCGCGGCAGACTCGATGATGACCTTGAGCACCTTGCCAGGGATGGCATCGCGCACGGCCTGGATTTCGGCCTGCAGATCCTCGGCGCGGCCCTCGATGGCCAGGGGGATATTGATGACCATGTCCACCTCTTCGGCGCCATCAGCAACCGCGCGGGCTGCCTCAGCGGCCTTAATCTCCGGCTTTACGGCACCGGAGGGAAAGCCCACGACGGTGGCGATGTGCATGGATTCTGGAACCTCGATGGGCAGGGCGGACGGGGAAACGCAGACGGAGTAGGTGCCTAGCTCGGCCGCCTCATTGACCAAGGCGCGGAACTGCTCCGGGGTGGCCTCCGGCTTGAGCAGGGTGTGGTCGATGATGGAAGCAACGTCGGTGCGGGAAGTCATAATTGTTCTCCTGAGCGGGTTAGGCGGGATTCGGAACGGGCCATCTTGAGGTCAGAGACGACGTACAGGGCAATACCGATGGCGGCGACTGCCGCGAGGATCCACAGCACGGTGTTATAGCTGGTGAGGTCCTGCAGCTTTGCCGTATAGGCAATGCCCAGTGGGATGGCGATATTGATGGTCAGGTTATAAAAGCCAATCGCGATGCCGGACTTGGTGGCGGTGATATTGCGCAGTGCGGTATTGACCAGCGGGGCGTACATCAGCGCAAAGCCGGAGGCAAAGGCCACGATGGCCAGGATGAGTACGGCGACGTGAAGCTGCACGAAGAGCGCGGCCGCCACCAGCGCGCCGGCGACAAGGGCGAAAGCGGTGTAGATGGTGGCGCGAGAGGACAAAACGCCACCGATCTTGCCGGAGAAAATACCAATGAGGATGGCGCAAATATAGCCCGGGATCATCAGCAGGGAGGCCTTATCGATGTTCATGCCGTGCAGGTCATGTGCGGCAAATGGCAGCAGGAAAATGAAGCCCATCTGGGTGGAGTAGACGAAGAAGACCATGAGGATGGTCCACACATAGCGGCCGTTAGTAAAGAACTCCGGGGTGACCACGGGGTGCTTGGCGTGGCCGATGTGGATGATGAAGCCTACGACGCCCCGGTGGTGGCACCCTTATTCTTGTAGAGGCGTTGGCCGCATAGAGTGTGGATTACTCCGTGTGGTTCGATGTGGTGAATGAGGTGCCGCAAGCGTGGCGTGCCGGTACTCCGGCGTGCCGGGTTGGTGGTGGTTTGTGGGGTGGTCATGGTTGCCTTTCCTGGTGCTATTAGGGAAGGATTAGGGAATTTTCCCGTCCTTATTTCTTGAATTGCGCCTGTGACCTGCTGTGTTGTGGTGTGGGGGTTCAGTCCCCGGCGGCTCCACCGGAAAGCCCCAGCTAGATAACGTTCTAGCTGGGGCTTCTTCTCGTTTTGTATCCCTGGCCTGCAGTAATGGCGCATGTCCGGTGCGTGCAGGTAGGGCCACCCGTGTCCCGCATTAGTCCCACAAAACACCCCACTAGTCCCACACCAGTCCCACAAAAGCCCCCCAATCAAGCCCCGACGGCTCCACAAATAGCATGAGTGTTCACCGAGGGGAATGCTGTATCGAGACCGTTTTGGTGGCTAAGCTTGGGTAACAGCTGTCTGGCGGGAAGCGTCAGGGGGGTTCTGAATAGAGAAAGAAGCGTGAAACCGCTAGCAGGCTTTCTTGAGTTCCTTTAAAGGGGGTAGAAGTGATCGCTTTCGCTGGGACTATCACAGCCGTGCTAGGGCTGAATGTTGTGGCGAATGAAACTGGTGCGAATGCCGTGGGGTTCGTAATTACAGCTATTCTCTTGGGATTCGGGCTCGCTCCCTTTGTTGGGGATTCTCTGGAGCGCCATATTCCGGTTTCGCTGTGGCGGCGGATGTCATTCTCTCGCGTTGCTAGCCGTCGGTGGGGTGTCGAGCTATTCAATGCTGTGCTCACGCGAAGCGGATGGAACGGCATGATTTTGGCGATGCGCAGAGAAGAGTCTGCCAAGCGTGAAGGGGCGACCCCTCTTCGTCCCATGCGATCGTCGGCAGCCGGTCATGCGTGGGGATTGTTGCTCCATATATGTAGCGCTGGATGGTGCGCTGCGGCAGACGGATTGTTAGCGGCTACAGTTCTTCTTGTTGTCGGGGTTGTGGGCCATCTGTATCCGGTTTTGCTTCAATTACGTGTGCTCACGGATGCTCGGGGGAGGTAGTTCAATATCGGTGTCGTTGCAGCCTGCTTTAGGATGGCCGCATGGATACCGAATCTCTCCGCATCACGGTCGTCTTGTTTGAGGGCTTTGAGCTTCTCGACGTCTTCGGGCCCGTCCAGCTGCTTCAAGCGGTGCCTGATGTCGCCGTTGTTTTCGCAGGGTCGGATAGTGGGCCAGTTGCTAGCTCGCAGGGCGTGGAAGTAGTGCCGACAATCTCTTATGGGCAGATTGAGCCGGCCGACGTTCTCCTCGTCCCGGGAGGAAAGGGGACCCGGAAGCTCGTGGAAGACGAATCTTTTCTGACGTGGCTTCGTGAGGTGGGTGCGCAAGCGCCGGTGGTTGCCTCCGTGTGTACGGGTTCTGCGGTCCTGGCGGCGGCCGGGCTCTTGGAGGGCTACACCGCCACAAGTAACAAACGAGCGTTTGCGTGGGCGAGTTCCTTTGGAGGGACGGTGGACTGGCAGCCGGAGGCGCGGTGGGTGCACGACCGCAATCGATGGACCTCCTCAGGTGTTGCGGCGGGCATGGATATGACGGTCGCGCTCATTGCGCACCTTGTATCAGACAGTGCTGCCATCGATGCTGCCAACTTTGCGGAATATGATGCGCACCGCGACAGTGAGTGGGATCCTTTCGCGCGGCTTTATGGGCTGGTGCCGGCGAGCGGTGACGAAGCTGAGCGTGGGGACGTAACGTTCGGGCAATCTGGTGACGCTCACGGTAGATAAGAGGCTAAAAACTGGCGATTTTTGGCCACTATTTACCGTGGGCGTAGTTGGGGAGAGCCTGTAGGTATGCGGAGGTGAGCGGGCGGCGAGAGAGCGGAGTCGGAGTAGGTCTGGCCGAACACAATGTGACCCAATCCCAAACTATTTGTTATGCAAGTTACATTCCCGTGGTAGCCTTTCCCCAACAGTGTGACGTGGAGCACTGGGACTGACCCCTACGACAGGAGTACCCATGAACAGCCCATCGAATGCAGCGCCACAAGGAGGCGCTGGTACCGCGGAAAAGCCGAAGGCGAATTCCGTCAAGGCTGAGCAAAAATCGAGCCAACAGTCCAGCGGGGGGATGCTGGATAAGTTCCTCAATGGTGTCGAATACATTGGCAACAAGCTGCCAGAACCCTTCACCATCTTCCTGATTCTTTTCCTCATTACCGGTGTTCTCTCCACCATCATGGCGAAGATGGGCGTCGAGATTAAGGTGCCCGGATCGGATGAGATCCAGCCGGTCAAAGGTTTGTTCACCGGTGAGGGGCTGACGTGGTTCACCACGACAATGGGTGAGAACTACATCAACTTCCCGCCGCTGGTAACGGTGCTGCCTATCATGCTGGCGGTGGGTGTGGCGGAGCGCTCCGGAATGCTCTCGGCACTCATCCGTAAGCTCTTCGGTTCGGCGAAGCCGTGGCTACTGCCCTATGCAGTCGGCGTTATCGGCGTGACCGCCTCCGTCATGGCGGATGCCGCCTTCGTTATCGTCCCGCCGCTGGCCGCGATGGTCTTCAAGGCTGCGGGCCGTCATCCGGTGGCGGGTCTGATCGGCGGCTTCGCCGCCGTGGGTGCTGGTTATTCCACTTCCTTGGTGCCCACCTCGCTGGATGCACTTTTCGCCGGTATTACCACCGCGGTCATGGAGACCCTGCCGAATACCGAGTTCGCTCCGGTTAACGCCATGTCGAACTACTACTTCAATGTGGCCTCTTCCATCGTGCTGGGTGTGCTGGCCGGCTTCATCATCGATAAGGTCATCGAGCCGCGCATGTGGAAGCAGGAGGTTCCCACCGAAGAAGACATTGATCCCGAGGATGCCGCCGAGCGCGGCGACCGCGATGAAAACGGCGAGGAGCTCACCGCTGAGCTGCGCCCAGCCGAGTCCAAGGGCCTCATCTGGTCCGGTGTGGCCACGGTCATCCTCACCGCCATCATTCTCTTTGCAGTCCTTCTGCCAGAATCGCCGTGGCGCAATGAAGAGGGTGGCTTCTTGCCCAAGTCCCCGCTGCTGAATTCCATCGTCTTTATCGTGTTCGCCTACTTCTTGGTGCTCGGCGTTGTCTACGGCAAGGTAGTCGGCACGGTCAAGGGGATCACCGACGTTGTGAACATGATGATCGGTGCTCTCAAAGACATGATGAGCTTCCTTATTCTGGCCTTTATCCTGGGCCAGTTCGTGGCACTCTTTGCCTGGACCGGTATCGGCACCTTCACCGCAGTGAAGGGCGCGGCCTTCCTTGAATCCATCGGGCTTACCGGTTTCCCAGCTATTTTCGCCTTCATCGCACTCGCGTCCTGCCTGAACCTGTTGATTATTTCCGGTTCCTCCATGTGGACGCTCATGGCGGCAGTTTTCGTTCCGATGTTTGCTCTGCTGGGCTATGAGCCGGCCTTCATCCAAGGCGCATTCCGCGTCGGCGATTCCGCAACCCAGATCATCACCCCGCTGAACCCGTACATGATTGTCATGCTTGGCTTCCTCCAGCGTTATGAACGCGAGGCGGGCCTGGGAACCCTGATGTCGCGCCTCGTGCCCTTCGTGGTCCCATTCTTTACGGCTTGGGCGATCTTGCTGGCCATCTGGTTCTATGTGGACCTTCCGCTGGGACCGGGCAACAACGTCATGATTGGTTAAGCGCATGAACCAACGCAACAATCCATCGACAGCGTATTTGGAAGCGATGGAGGAGGGCGTCGCCAAGCGCGTGGCGTCTGCAGCACCACCGGAAAAACAGGGAGAGGACTACCCAGGCCAAGCGAAGCTCTGGGACGCGGCGGCCGCGCGGGCTGAGGCCTTGCGGGAGAAGGCCGCGCACATCGTCGCGGACCTGCACGCTCACCCTGAAACGGCCTTCGAAGAACATCGTTCCATGGCGGTACTCGCGGACATCGTTGAAGAGCACGGCTTCTCCACGTGTCGCGGGGTCTACGGCGTGGAGACCGCCTTCGAAGCTTCCTGGCAGAGTGCAGATTTTGACCCTGAACGGCATCCCACTGTGGCCATCCTGGCGGAATACGATGCCCTGCCTCAGATTGGGCACGCGTGCGGGCATAACGTCATCGCCGCAGCGGGCGTTACTGGATTCTTGGCGGCTACTGCCGTGTTGGACGACGCCCCTCCCGTGTCCGGCCGCATCCTCCTCCAAGGGACCCCAGCGGAGGAGGGGCATTCCGGCAAGGAATACATGATCCGCGGCGGCAGCCTCGAAGGAGTCGATGCCGCGGTGATGATCCATGGCTTTGGTTATGACATCGGCGCGCACGCCTGGGTGGGCCGCCGCATTCTGCACGTTACTTTTCGCGGCGTCGCCGCGCATGCGAGCTCCCAGCCCTTTATGGGGCGCAACGCGCTCGACGCTGCGAGCCTGGCTTACCAGGGGATTGGGCTTATGCGCCAGCAAATGCCGCCCTCGGATCGCGTGCACGCCATCATGGGCGGTGGCGATCGGCCTTCCATTATCCCGAGCGCGGCGGAAATGACTATTTACGTGCGCTCGTTGGGGACGCGCACACTCATGGATCTGTCCGCCAGGGTGGAAGACATCGTCCGGGGCGCTGCACTCATGGCCGGTGTTGAGGTGGAGCTTGATTGGGATGAGCATCCGATGACTCTGCCCGTGCGCAACAACGCGGCGCTGGTGGAGCGGTGGTCGGCCACGCAGGCGCGCCGCGGACGCACCGCGCTGCCCGCTGGGACGGTGCCGGATACGGTGGCTGCCTCGACTGACTTTGGCAATGTCTCTCACCTCGTGCCCGGTCTGCATCCGATGGTGAAGGTATCGCCAACTGACGTGGCCCTGCACACGGAGGACTTTGCGCGCTGGGCTGCCACGCCGCAGGCGGTAGATGCGGCCGTTGATTCGGCGGCGGGTTTGGCACAGGTTGCCCTCGACTTCTTGGCGGATCCGAATTTCCGCCGCGCGGTGCGGGAGGATTTTGATAGGGAAGGGCCAGTGTCGGTGAGTGATCTCATCGCGGAGAAGGGGGAAGGCTAAGCGTAAATATTTTGTTCTAAAAGGCATGTCACGGGGTGGCAGGTGGTGGTCTGCTACCCCCATCATGAATTAGGAAACATCAGCATGCTTGAAAGGTAAGCTTTACTTGAGTTAGGTTAGACGCTGCCCTTATTTGCCAACTGTGGTTAGCCACACCTAATATGCAAGGAAGCTATGTTTAACCTTTCTCGCCGTGCCGCGGGCACGACCGCCGCTAAATTTGCCGCTACTCTCTCGGTGGCAGCGCTTGCCCTCACTGGCTGCTCTTCCAGTCAGTCTGAGGAGACCGCTGAGCCGACCGAATCCGCGGCGGCAGGCGCGTCCACCATCACCGTGGAAGATAATTTCGGTTCAAAGGAAGTCACCCTGCCGGTGGAGAACCCTGCGGTGACGGATAACCGCGCTTTTTCTGTCCTGGCGCAGTGGGATATCGACCTTGCTGCCGCGCCGCTGCCGCTGGTCCCGAAGTCCCTGCGTGATACCTACAACAAGGACACCGTCGAGGTTGACCTGGGATCCCACAAGGAGCCGGACCTTGAAGGTCTGGTAGCTGCAGAGCCGGACGTCGTGTGGAATGGCCAGCGCTTCGAGCAGTACCAAGAGGACATCGAGAAGCTGCTCGAGGACGTCCCGGTGCTTGATTTCGAGCCGCGTGATGACGAAGATTTCTTCGACGAGCTCAAGCGCCACACTGAGGCCCTGGGCCAGGTTTTCGGCCACGAAGAGGATGCCGCTAAGCTCATCGAGGATTTCGACGCCGCTGCTGAGCGTGCTAAGAAGGCCTACAACCCAGAGCAGAAGGTCATGGCTGTGAACACCTCTGGCGGCGAAATCGGCTACATCGCTCCCGGTATCGGGCGCGTGTATGGCCCGGTCTTTGAGCTGCTTGGCCTGACCCCGGCCCTGGAGGTGTCCAACGCCTCCGATGACCACGAGGGTGACGACATCTCCGTTGAGGCCATTGCCGAGTCCAACCCGGATTGGATCCTCGTTATGGACCGTGACTCCGCTATCTCCAAGGAAGGCCAGGATGTCACGCCGGGCGAGAAGCTGGTCAAGGACAACGCGGCGCTCAAGAACGTAACCGCTGTAAAGGAAGGCAACGTTTACGTGGCGCCGAATGACACCTACGTTGATGAGTCCATCATTACCTACACCGAGATCTTGAACGCGCTTGCCGACGCCTTCGAGAAGGCCAACGCCTAAACAACCCTCGGCAGTGAAGGAGGAGGCTAAACCGTGACGGTGAAGAGCAACACTGCGGCCGAGCGCCCAGCTGTCGGTTCGCGCAATTCCCGCGGACCTGTGCTGACCTGGAAGCTAGGCCTCGGCGTGCTCGGTGTCATCGCGTTGCTCCTCCTTTCCCTCATGGTGGGGGAATACAGCATCCTCGATAATGAGGACGGCTGGTCGATGTTCTTCACCACCCGCATACCGCGTACCGTGGCGCTCGTCTTGGCGGGCGCCGCGATGGCAATGAGCGGTTTGGTCATGCAGCTGCTGACCCAAAACCGCTTCGTGGAACCCACGACGACGGGAACCACCGAGTGGGCCGGACTGGGCCTGCTCTTTTCTCTAATCCTTTTCCCGCACTCATCCGTGCTGGTGAAGATGGTTATCTCGGTGGTTTTTGCGTTCGTGGGAACCATGGTGTTTTTCGCGTTCCTGCGCCGTGTGGCGCTGCGCTCCTCACTCATCGTGCCGATTATCGGCATTATGCTGGGCGCTGTCGTTAGCGCAGTATCTTCCTACGTGGCGCTGGCCACGGATACCTTGCAGCAGCTCGGAATCTGGTTCATGGGATCCTTTACCTCTGTCTATGAGGGGCAATACGAGGTCCTATGGATCGTCCTGCTGGTTTTGCTGGCTGTGTATTTCTATGCTGACAAACTCACCGTCGCTGGGCTAGGGGAGGACATTGCCACCAATATTGGCCTGAACTACAAGCGGATGATTCTGTTGGGAACCGGGCTTATCGCGGTGGCGACGGGTGTAGTCACCGTCGTCGTTGGCTCCCTGCCGTTCCTTGGGCTCATCGTTCCCAACGTAGTGAGCATGTTGCGCGGCGATGACCTGCGCTCTAACCTCCCGTGGGTCTGCCTGCTCGGCATCGCCACGGTGACCTTGTGTGACCTCATTGGCCGCACCATTATCTCCCCGTTTGAGATGCCCGTATCAGTCATTCTGGGTGTTGTCGGTGCTATCGTATTCGTCGTCTTGATCGTGAGGTCGACCAAGTGAGTGTAAGTATCTCTATCCCTAAGACGAAGGAACCTGTGCAAACGTCACGTGCCCGGCGAAACGTGGGCAGCTTCCAGTCTGCTGCTGCGGCACGAAAGTACTGGATCATCCTCGCCGCCTTGATTGTTGCCGGTTTGGCCTTCGCCTTCGGGCTTTTGGCCTACGACAACCCGATGGAGTTTGGCACCCGCAAGTGGTGG
Organism: Corynebacterium sp. c25Ua_47; assembly: GCF_039907205.1. NCBI lineage: Bacteria > Bacillati > Actinomycetota > Actinomycetes > Mycobacteriales > Corynebacteriaceae > Corynebacterium > Corynebacterium sp. c25Ua_47. The sequence continues at coordinate 49,445 of NZ_JASBOH010000017.1, forward strand.
CTGATCGCGCGTCGCCGCGCGGATGCGGTGACCGCCATGGCGATCGTCGCCGTATGCCAGGCCGTGGCCACGGTGGCTTTTCATACGGTGACGAACAACCGGATCCTTACTCCCTCCATCATGGGGTTTGAATCCCTGTACGTCGCGATTAATACAGCCACGATCTTTTTCCTTGGTGCCTCCGGCCTAACTCAGGCCCGCAACATGGGGACCTTCCTTGTGCAGCTTGTTCTCATGGTGGGCCTTTCCCTCGTGCTGTACTCCTGGCTGCTGACCAGCCGCCGCAACAATATGCATGCGATGTTGCTCGTGGGCATCATTATCGGCGGAGGCCTGGGCTCGCTCTCGACGTTTATGCAGCGCATGCTCACGCCCAGTGAATTCGACGTGCTCACTGCGCGGCTCTTTGGTTCCGTTAACAACGCGGAGAGCGAGTACTATCCCATCGCCATACCGTTGGTCCTCGCGGTGACACTGCTGATATTCCTGAACTCCCGCCAGCTCAACGTGCTAGCGCTCGGGCGCGATGCCGCGACGAACCTTGGCGTTAACCACAAGGTCAATGCAATCTACACGTTGATTTTGGTCTCCATTCTGATGGCGACGAGCACCGCGCTTGTAGGGCCTATGACCTTCCTTGGCTTCCTCGTGGCCACCTTGGCTTACCAGGCGGCGGAGACGTATGACCACCGCTTTTTATTCCCAATGGCGGTTGCCACGGCCTTTGCTGTGCTCACCGGCGCCTACTTCCTCATGCAGCACGTCTTCTACGCGCAGGGCGTGGTCTCCATCATTATCGAGCTAGTGGGCGGCAGCGTCTTCCTTCTGGTCATTCTGCGAAAGGGCAAGCTGTGATCAAGCTTTCCAATGTTTCGAAGTCCTACTCCGGCGAGACCAACATCGGTCCAATCGATTTGGAGATCCCCTCCGGCGGTATTACCGCGCTGATTGGGCCGAATGGCGCAGGCAAGTCCACGATGCTGACGATGATTGGCCGGCTTCTCGACGTCGACGAGGGCACCATCGAGGTCGCCGGTTACGACGTGTCCTCCACGAAATCGCAGGACTTGGCGAAGATCCTTTCCATCCTGCGCCAGGAGAACCACTTCATTACCAAGCTGACCGTGCGCCAGCTGGTGAGCTTCGGCCGTTTCCCTTACTCGAAGGGGCGTCTGACTGCGGAGGACGAAGAGATAGTCTCGCGCTACATCGACTTCTTCCACTTGGGTGAATTGGAGAGCCGGTACCTTGACGAGCTCTCCGGCGGCCAGCGCCAGCGCGCCTACGTGGCGATGGTGCTCTGCCAGGAGACGGACTACGTGCTTCTCGACGAGCCCCTCAACAACCTGGACATCTCACACTCCGTGGAGATGATGAAGCACCTGCGAAAGGCCGCTAAGGAATTTGGCCGGACGATCATCATCGTTCTCCATGACATTAACTTCGCTGCCCGCTATGCCGACTATATTTGTGCGGCCAAGGATGGAAGCATCGTTTCTTTCGGCAGTCCGGAGGAGATCATGCGCGATGAGATTCTCACGCCCATCTTTGAAACCCCCATCACTGTTATCGATGGCCCGGATGGGCTGTTGGCCTGTTACCACTAGCTATTAGCATTCAGGTGGACTGCCCGATAGTCAGAGAACTGCCCCAGGACGAGCATAAAAAGATGCGT
>NZ_JASBOH010000018.1:0-41924 GCF_039907205.1 Corynebacterium sp. c25Ua_47
AGCAGAAAAGAAATAGCTGCCTAACCCCTAGGTAGCTCCACTACGTGTCCACAATTTGCGGGCAACCCCAAACCGCTTAGCCAAACTCCGGACTTAATATCGAGCCGAAAGCACAAACGGCTACACCACTACACGGGCTTAACCTTTACTGCTGCAGTCCACCACACCCGCATCATCTTTGCTGATTGGCTTAAACAGCGCACCTACCGCAGTGCTATACCGGCAGGCCAAGTACCGAAATGGGTCAGCGCTAACCAGAAATGGTGGTACACCCACCGCAACGCCCGCAGGGCTCTAAAACGTTTGGAAAAACTCATCCACGCCGGACAATTATTTACCTTCCTTGACCCGCCTGAAGGTGTCACACAGGACTTAAAAGCCACCACAAACCTATTAGAAGGCGGCATCAACAAACAGCTCAAAGACTTAGCCGGAAACCATCGTGGCATGTTCGATGAACATCAGCGCATCACCATGGACTGGTGGCTCTACACCCACACCGAAGACCCGGTAGCGCCGCTGGAGTTAGCCAAGCAACAAGACTTCGGACGCCAAGGAGAAAAAGCAGCACGCGCAGCCTGGGCAAAAGAAGAACTTAAACGACGCGGCCACCCAGACGGGCGACCCGTCACATTCGACACCGGCATCGACAACGAATGGAACCCCAGCTTAGGCATAAGAAAAGGCTGGGCCGGACGCTCCTAAATCCACACGAAATGTCCCTTAGCGCGACACGCCGCAAATCCACACGAAATGTCTCTTAAGCCTCTTAAGCCGGCTTAAGGGACACAGAAACGCAAAAGCCGCCTGCTATCAGGCGGCTTATTTGCTCCTCCAACTGGGCTCGAACCAGTGACCCTTCGATTAACAGTCGAATGCTCTGCCAACTGAGCTATGGAGGATTATGCGTATGCTGCCAAGCAAGTGACCTTGCTCTGTGCAACGAGATGTAACTATATAAGGTCTTCTCCAAAGAACACAAATCGCCTGCACAGAGCACATATTAAATGCGCTTAGCTCGGCACTTTTCCTTCCTGTTTTCAAGCAAAGGTAGACTGTCATCAGTTAACACTCGTAGGCAAGGGGTAGAGGTTTCTTCATGTTCGTTGGGCACACTCGCTTTAGTCTCTTCGTCCCGGATGCGGCGTCGTGGCGCGCGAGCAACGAACAGACTGGATTCTCGGAAGATGAATACCGCGACTACCTCTACGACGGTGCAGCCTGTCGCTGCGCACTGACATTTTCCTCAACCTCACCGTGCCAACACTTGCGAAGGCCGCCGAAGGCTTCGACGTGAAACATGTTTTCTCCTTCTCTGAATCTTGCCACAGAAATTCAAGGAGCAGCTGCAGAAGGCGGCTGACAGCTTCGGCGTATTGCACTTCGATGAGCTTCCAGATGGTGATAGTGGGTGAACAGCGGTGCGCCGCTACGCTCAAAAACTGGGTTTAAAGGCACGTTCGGCCGCTACCGCCTCGATGATGATGACGTTCTGTCCGCGCACTTTTCCGAACCACTGCCCCATATATCACCCCGGAGTTTGAAGGCATGCTGGTCAGCATGCCACTCGGCATTGAGGCAGTCTACGCGGACGGTCAGTTCTTCCACCTGCGTGATGCCCACACACCGATGAACTCGATGGGCTTAATGTCTATCTGCTCGGTGAAGGAAGATGGCACCGTTGTGGAACCCCAAAGCGGGCCACACGATAAATCAGGCCGCTATGCACCGGTGATTCTGGACGCCTCCCAGGTAGGGTACTTACGCGCTATCCACGCGGGGCAGGACAATGACATGCGCCACGAGCCAAGCGTGGTCATGGCGCGCCTCATGGAGAATATGGCGGCGCTCTCTCCTTCTACAGACGTGGCTGCTTTAGAAGCAGCTTTTCCGACAGTGACGAAGCAAATGCAAATCATGAGCACGCCATTGAGCATTGATGACACCGTTGGAAATGGTCAGCACTACCTTCTTCAGCCAGCTAGTGGAGACGTCAGCTTCATCATCCTTGGGGAATCAAAGGATGAACTCGACAACGAGCTCCTCGTGAGCCTATGGATTGAGGATTCCCGTGGTCGGCGCGTCCCCTCATACAAAGTAGTCGAGGGGTTTGCTGCCTCGACTAACCCGAGTATCGGGCATTTCATGTATGTTCCTACTAAGAGCGGAATCTTTCGGACCCTGGTGAGTCTTCATCTGGAGCATGGCTACATCCCTCGCGGCTTCCGTATTCTGGCGCAAATGAGCGGGCTGAGAGGGTTCGGGTCTTAAAAATTGTCATGCAACAGCAAGGCGGGAAGGCGCGTTTCGTTAGCACCGAGGACTGGGAATCAGCACGAAGCCAAGGCGTGCGTGGCCTAGTTGACCAAGCCATAGACAGTGTTTATCAGAACCGGACGAACATCGTGGCTAATGTTCGCAGCGTTCTCGGGGAGGACCGTGCCAACAAGGTCATCGCGCGCTTGGATCAGCTAAATAAGAAGATACGCAAGTAAAAGCCCCTTCTGGGAATAGGAACCATCAGCTTTAAGCTAACTCCTACCGCTTCACCACGTGCACATCTACCCCACCAAATAGGCTGAAGCAGTTCACCACTACTTCAGGGGCGCTGGCAGGCAGTTCTGCGGGGTCGATGGCGCCACGTTCGACCTTGATGTCATGGCCGCCAAAGAGGCCGACGCCGTTGACACGAACGCGGAATCCTTCCGGGACCCAAACATCGACGCCGCCGAATACCCCGACCGCTTGGATTGTCGTGACGCGTTCTTTGAGGGAGGCACCGCGAAGGTCTACATCGGTGCCGCCGAAGATGCCCATCGTGGTGTGATGAGCGGCGATGGGAATGCCGCGCACAGTGCTGCCGCCGAAGATGCCGAGGGAGAGCCCCTGCGAACCCTGCGCAGAGGGTTCTATTTGGGCTAAAGCCTGGTCAACGGCGGTGGAGGTTCCTTGGTTGGCGGCCTTGACCTCCTTCGACCGTTGACGCGCTACCTGGTGGCTGCCGAACAGGACTTGTTCTGGGGCTTCAATAAGGTCGGAAACAAGGTCAACCAACTCGCCGCGTGTCGTGGCATCGGCGCAGCGGCTAGAGCGCTCCTCGAATTCGGTGACGCTGAGCTGGCCTACCGACATCGCATCCGCCAACACCTGTGAAGCGGTGGTGCGCTCAGAGTTCGTGCATTTGATGTCTCGTGATTCCATGACTTGATTTTACGTGGAAGCACGCTTTTTAGCGCGGCGTAAAGTTCTGAAGACTTCGCCGCGCTTATTCGTTCGTTCCTGGGTTCTTGTTAGGACTCGATCTCGGGAGCGAAATCGGGCAGGCGCTCCCCTACTCCAAGGAGCTCAGCGATAGCTGCCACAGCGCGCTCAGCGGCCTTGCCATCGCCGTAGGGGTTGACAGCGTTGGCCATGGCCTCGTATGCAGCAGCATCATCAAGGAGCAGCTTAGCCTCCGCCACGATGAGGCTACGGTTGGTGCCCACAAGCTTCACGGTGCCGGCCACAACGGCTTCCGGGCGCTCGGTGTTCTGACGCATGACCAAGACCGGCTTGCCCAGAGCCGGGGCTTCCTCCTGAACTCCTCCCGAGTCGGTGAGGATAATGGTTGCACGATCCAGAAGCTTGGTGAACTGGTCATAGGGCAGCGGATCCGTGATGATGACGTTTGGCAGGGATTCAACCTCCGGAAGCACGGCCTCACGGACCTTGGGGTTGAGGTGCAGGGGAAGAACAAAGTTAATGTCTGGGTAGGCCTCCGCCAGATCCTTGACCGCCCCACCGATTTCCTTCATGGCTTCAAGGTTTTCGCGGCGATGGGTGGTGACCACCACGAGGCGCTTAGCTGACTGAGCTGCTTCCTGCACTGCGGGGTCTTCAAACTCGGTATCCCAGCTTGCAGCCTCAAGTAGCGCATCGATGACGGTATTGCCGGTGACCGCGATGTCCTTGGAACGAACATTTTCGCGGCGCAGGTTCTCCATCGAGCCTGCCGTGGGAGCAAGGTGCAGCTCCGCAACCTGGCCGATCAGCTTACGGTTGGCCTCTTCCGGGAAGGGCGAGTGAATATCGCCGGTGCGCAGGCCTGCTTCCAGGTGCACGATTTTCACACCGCGGTGGAAACCAGCAAGCGCGGCGGTCATGGCCGTAGAAGTATCGCCCTGGGAGATGATGACGTCAGGCTGTTCGGCATCGATGATCTCGTCTAGCCCCATGAGCGCGCGGGAGACAATCTCGTTGAGGCCCTGGCCCGGCTTCATCAGGTGCAGGTCCAGCTTCGGCTCAATCCCAAACATGGTGTTAACCTGCTCCAGCATTTCCTTGTGCTGGCCAGTGGAGACAGCAACCGATTCGAAGCGCTCGTCCTTCTCCAATGCCTTAATGACTGGGGCTACCTTGATCGCCTCGGGGCGGGTGCCGTACACGGTCATAATCTTCGGCTTAGACATAAATTTCCTTCATTTATTACCGGGAGAGAATCTCCACAAGAGTCTACAGTGCTCGTGCCACGTGCACATGGTCCGGTGATTGCGAAGAGTAGAACGCTAGTCCTCACTCACGGTGACTTCTCGTGGCTCTTCGAAAGCAGCCACGCGCGGCTCAGCTGCCGTCACGCTGGCTGTTAATAGCGCTGACATCGCCACGGCTGCCGAGACCGCGTGCGTACGCTTCGAACTCTCCACAGAACTTAAGTTAACCGAAGCGAATGGTCTTTGGGAAGAGTTCGCACAATATCTATTCGCCCCACGGCTGCACTGCCACCCACGCCGGTGGGCTTGGGCAGGTAGGCTGATCGTAAGAATTGCACGTTGCCCGTACGTTGTACGCAAACGCTGGCCGCTGCGCCGGCTTGAAGTAAGGGGATGACTAGTTTCCAATGATCCAATTTGTTGTGGGTGCTGCCGCCGGATACGTCTTTGGAACCAAGGCTGGGCGCAAGCGCTACCACCAAATTAAGGGCGCTTATGAAAAGGCTGTGAACTCCCCCGCCACCAAGGCCGCGGTGCGTTCAGCACGCAAGGCCGTGGCCAACCGCTTGGATCCGGAGCCACGTATGCGCGAGCTCAAGGACTACAACAAGGGGCGCCGCGGCAAGCGCGGCGCCGCGGATGGAGTGCAACCGGATCGGATCTACGAGCCGGACGAGGATTAACGCGCTGGTTAGCGCACGCCGCGGAAGGCACGGTCGTTGAGCTCGCGGCGGGCTTGCTCGAGTGCGACGAGGTCGGCGAAGAGTGAGTTATAGGACTCTTCGTCGTCGGAGGGGCGCATGCGGCCTAGTTGGGCCTTGAGTTGTGCTACTTGGTCGCCCACGCGGGCTTCTTGCAAGCGGGAGAGCACGGAATCGGCGTAGGCCTCAAGGTCGGTGTCGGGGTTGCCGGTCTCCCCCAGCTTGATGGGTTCCACGGCCAGCTCAGAAACGAAGTTGCGGGCCATGAGATCCGGCATTTCGCCGGCCACGGCGGCCAGCCATTCCACGCCGGGCTGCTCGGCCCCGGCGGTGACACCACCGAGGGTGGAGATGGCGCGGCGGATGGTGCGGTAGGCCTCGTTGGAGTAGGCGTCCTCCGTAATACCGTCGAAGTAGCTGCCGGCGATCTGCGGGTACTGCAGGGCCAGCTTGAGGGCTTCGCGCTGCGGCCACAGGTGCGGTTCGCGGGGGCCGGGGATGTGCATGACGGGGGCGTTGGTCTGCGCGGACACAGTGGAGGTCTGCTCCAGGGAAGCAAAGCGCGGACGCTGTTCCTTCTTCGGCTTGCGGGCTTCTTGGCGTACTTGGTGGAGTACTTCCTCCGGGTCGGGCCAGCCCACCCAGCCGGCCAAGCGGCGGGCGTATTCGCGCTGCAGGGGTTGATCCCGGATTTGGGCAACGACGGGCACGGCGCGGCGCAGGGCCTGGAGGCGGCCTTCGGCCGAGTCGATGCTGAACTCCGAGATGACGGAGCGGATGACGAACTCGAACATGGGGATGCGGTCCGCCACCAAGTCGCGCACGGCGGCATCGCCGCGCGCAAGGCGCAGATCGCAGGGATCCATGCCGTCGGGGGCCACGGAAACGAAGGACTGGCCGGTGAATTTCTGCTCGCCCTCGAAGGCGCGCATGGCGGCCTTCTGACCGGCCTCGTCACCGTCGAAGGTGTAGATGAGCTCGCCGTGGAAGTAGGAATCATCCAGCATGAGGCGGCGCAGCACCTGCAGGTGGTCCGGGCCGAAGGCGGTGCCACAGGAGGCCACGGCGGTCTTGACACCCGCGGCGTACATGGCCATGACATCCGTGTAGCCTTCCACCACCACGGCTTGGTGTTGCTCCGCGATGTTGCGCTTGGCCAAATCCAGGCCGAAGAGCACCTTGGACTTGTGATAGAGCATGGTCTCGGGCGTGTTCATGTACTTGCCCAGCTTGTCATCGTCGTAAAGCTTGCGTGCGCCAAAGCCGATGACGTTGCCGGACAGGTCCTTGATGGGCCACAGCAGGCGCCGGTGGAAGCGGTCGATGGGACCGCGCTTGCCCATCTTGGAAATGCCGGCGGCCTCCAGCTCCTCAAAGGAAAAACCCATGCGCAGCAGGTGCTTGGTGGCGGTATCCCAGCCCTCCGGGGCATAACCGCACTCAAATTCGTAGATGATCTCCTTGGAAAATCCGCGGTCGAGGAGGAACTCGCGCCCGGCGGCGGCCTGCGGGGTTTCCAGCTGCTGGCGGTAGAACTCGTGCGCGGCCTTGTTGGCGGCGATGAGCCGGCGGCGCGTGCCGGGCTTCTCGTCGCGCGCACCGGTGGAGCCACCCTGGTAGTTGATGTGGTAGCCAATCTTTTGGGCCACAGCTTCGACCGCCTCCGGGAAGGAGACCTGCTCCATCTCCATGAGGAAGCTGAAGACATCCCCGCCCTTGCCGGTGGAGAAGCAGTGATAGTAGCCGCGCTGCGGGCGCACGTGGAAGGATGGGGTCTTCTCATCCTTGAAGGGGCTCAGGCCCTTCAAAGAGTCATAGCCAGCGGGCTTGAGCTGGACGTATTCGCCCACGATCTCATCAATAGGCGCGCGTTCGCGGATAGCTTGGATATCGCTGTCCGGAATTCTGCCTCGTGCCATGCGTACAGACTACCCCGCCCACGCAAGGTACAGGTACCCACGGCTGGGTGGGCAAGAGCCGCGAGTCCCACATCCTGGAAGAACCCATATGTGGGAATCGGAATAGTACAGGTTCTTGATTTCTATTTCGGCCCCCGCACCTGCAATGATGGGGGCCATGGCCCAATCCTCCCCCTCCAAAAAATCGCTGCCGGCTCTCATCGGTGGCGCGGTTCTCGTCCTCGTAGCGGGTTACTTCGGCATCGACCTCGGTGGCTCCAGCGATGGCGCGGACCAGAAGGCAGCGTCCTCATCGGATACGCCTGATGCGTCCGCTGCATCGGGCGCATCCTCTGCCGCTGATGCGTCTGGTGGGGATGAGGGGGACGTCGCCAAGCAGGGCGGCTCAGACCTGCCCACCTGTTCGATGGATTCCTTGCCCCAGGAGGCGCACGAGACGGCCGAGGATATTCTGGCCGGCGGCCCCTATGACTACCCGGATAATGACAACGTGCGGTTTGGCAACTATGAGGGCGTGCTGCCGCAGCAGGACAGGAAGTACTACCGTGAATACACGGTGGAAACGCCGGGGATTGGGCACCGCGGGGCCAAGCGGATTGTCACCGGTGGCGGGAGCGAGACCGACCCGGATGTCTGGTACTACACCGATGATCACTACGACAGCTTCTGCAGCATCCCGGACGCGGAGGACTAAGACATGCAGCGCATCCTGATTACTGAACCTATCCGCACGCGCGAGGACTTTTATGGTGCGCTCGGCCGCCTGCGCGGCTGCCAGTCCGGTGCCCCGCGCAACCTTGATGCCCTGGCGGACTTCCTCCGCGAGCAGCACATCGTGGCGATCATCGCTGCGGATTTCGACATGGTGGAAGAAGACCTGGCCCCGATCAGCATGGTGCTGAAGGACCAGGGTGTCGCGCTCGTGCGCTAACTCTCAGGCGCTAGCTCTCCGTTCTAGCTAAGGAAACCAAAAAGGTCGGCGCTGCGCTGCGCCAGGCGCTCCAGGCGGGATTCTGTCATGGAGGCAATCTGGTCGATGATGGCGCGGTCACGCTCCAGATCGGTGTCGGCTTGCTTCCACCACAGGGCGAAGGTGGCATCCAGCGAGCCCGGCGCGCCGGCCACCAGGTAGTCGTAGACGCGGTAGATGCGCTCGCGCTGGCGGTCTTGGCGGGCCAGATGGGCGGGCTCATCCATGACGTAGAGCACGGCGATGGTTTTCAGCAGCGTTACCTCCGCCACTGCGCCGGGTGGGACGGCGAGGTCGCCGTGCATGCGGCCGAGGGGGCCGTCGTTGGCCGCCAGCGTGGCGGAGACGGTGGCGCCGACGTAGCGGCCGACAAGCTCCGAGGTCATCTTCTTTAAGTTGGCATAAGAGCGCAGGGAGTAGTCGAAGTTACCGATGGCGTTGATGACATCCAGCTGGCGCAGGCGGTCGGCTGCCTCGAGGAGCTCGTCGGCGGTACCGCCGAAGGCTTTTGCGCCCTTGTCCGCGAGGTTGGCCAGCTCCACCAGATCCCAGAGCACACCCAAAGAGATGCGGCGGGAGATGATGCCGTCTTCGACGTCGTGGACGGAATAGGCGATGTCATCCGACCAGTCCATGACCTGGGCCTCCATCGACTTGCGCTTATCGCTATGCCCCTGGCGCAGCCACTCCAGGACGTCTGTGTCTTCGTCGTAGGCGCCGTATTTGCGGTTGGTCGTGCCATCCGGGTTGGTCTTGGTCCAGGGGTATTTGCAGGCGGCATCGAGTGAGGCGCGGGTGAGGTTGAGGCCATAGCTGCGCGGGCCCGCCGGGGTATCCAGCACCACCTTGGGCTCCAGTTTGGTCAGGATGCGCAAGGTCTGGGCATTGCCCTCGAAGCCACCGAGCGCAACCTCGTTGAGGGCATTCTCGCCGTTGTGGCCGTAGGGCGGGTGGCCAATGTCATGCGTCAGGCCCGCCATATCGCACAAGTCCGGGTCCAGGCCCAAGCCTGCACCGATGCTGCGGGCAATCTGACTGACCTCCAGGGAGTGTGTCAGCCGCGTGCGCGGGGTATCGCCATCGCGCGGGCCCACCACTTGGGTCTTATCCGCTAGGCGGCGCAGCGCCGCGGAGTGCAGGACGCGGGCGCGGTCCCTGGAGAAGGCGCCGCGGTGTTCCTCGGTTTTTAGCAGGGCCGAGCCTTTCGGCGACTCGGAGGCGAGGCGGGCGACGTCTTCTGCGCAATAGGTATAGCTCACGGGTTTTAAGCTTAGGCGGAGTCCTGGTCTTCCTGGGTCTGCCTCGCGCCAATAACACGGTGGCGCAGGGCCTGGTTGGGGCGGATGAGGCGCTCGATGCGGTAGAAGGCCGCACGCACGCCCTCGGTGCGCTCCTCCCCCAGCAGGGTGCGCAGGCCCAGGTAGGCCAAACCACCCAGCTCGTGAGCCAGGTAGCGCCACCAGGGGATGGAAAAACGCGGGGAAGGATAATAGGGCGTGCCCAGCACGGTGGCGCGGATGTCTTCCTGGCGGGCGATGAGGAAAGTGCGCAGGCGGTGCAGCGGGTCGGTGACGATGACGGCCTCGCTCACACCAAGCTTTTCCCGCGCGGCGGCCAGTTCGCTGCGGGTGTCGAGGCCTTCTTCGAGGGCGGTGACTCTAAGGGGGTCGTCGTCAAGCATGCGCTTGGCTACGCCGGCCTCGGTGAACCTATCGCCGGGCAAGTTCCCGCCCACCGTGATGATGGGCAGGTTGTGCGCGGTGGCGTACTCGGCGGCGAAGCGCACACGGCCGCGAAGGATGCGGGAGGGGCGCCCGTCGTATTGCGCGGCGCCGAGGACAATAACGTACTTCACTGCCTGTCCACTTTAGCGTTGGGTGGCAGGTATCGTGGTGCGCATGACTACTGCTGCTCGTATTGGACGCGCCGCCCTCGCCGCCCTCGTGCTGGGGTTGGCCACTGCTAGCCCGGCCTTGGCTGCGGACTTCGTTGTTGCCGCGCCGGAGGCGGCCTCGCTCACGGATAAGGTGACGGATGAGGCGGGGGTTCTCTCGGACTCGGAGAAGTCCGAGTTGGAGGACAAGATTGCCGCGCTGCAGCAGGAGAACCACGTGGTGATTTTCGTGGTCTTTGCTTCTTCGCTGCCGGAGGGTGCGGAGAGCTATGCGGGTGAGATTGTGCAGTCCAAGGGCCCGAATTCTGCGGCCTATGTGGTGGGTGTGGATGATTCCACCGTGGGCGTGCAGACGGGCAATGACTGGCCGCGCGGGCGCCTGGATGTGATGTATGAGGCGGCCTACGCCAAGCTTGCCGACGGCCGCCAGTTCGGTGCTTCCGCACTCGCGCTTGTCGACGCTGCCGCTTCTGGTTCTTCTTCCTCTTCTGGCACGGGTGGTTCTTCTGCTGACTCCGATGGGTCGGGTGGTTTGTGGCTAGCTGGCGGCGCGGGTGCCCTGGCTCTTGCCGGCGGTGGCATCGCGGTGGCGAGCCGACGCAAAACCAAGAAGGACTCGGCGGCCACTCTGGAGTCCGCGCGCCAGATTGAGCCGAGCAATACCGCGCAGCTCGACCGCCTGGATATGGCGACCTTGGAGAAGCTGGCCCAGGAGGAGCTGGTCTCCACCGATGAATCGATTCGCCGCGGTAAGGAGGAGCTGGATATCGCGGTGGCCGAGTTCGGCCCCGAGCGCACTCGCCCGTTCACGCGCGCGATGAACCATTCCACGCTGACCCTGCAGAAGGCGTTCCAGCTGCAGCAAAAGCTGCAAGATAACCTGCCGGAAACCACGGCGGAGCGCCGCCAGATGCTGGTGGAGATTATCTCCTCCTGCGGGCAGGCCGACGATGCCTTGGATGAGCAGGCGGCGGACTTTGCCAAGATGCGTGACTTGCTCATTAACGCCAGCTCCAAGCTGGATGAGCTCACCCGCCGGGTGGTTGACCTGCGCGGGCGCTTGCCGCAGGCGCGCGCGACCTTGTCCACTCTCCGGGGCTCCTATTCCGAGGAGGTGTTGTCCTCCATTGCGGATAACCCGGAGATGGCGGAGGTCTCGCTCAATGAGGCAGAGAAGCTGTTGGAGCGCGGCCGTTCTCTGCAGTCCCAGCCCGCTGGCCAACAGGGCCCTTTGGTGGGCTATATCCGCGATGCCGAGCACGCACTGGAGGTCTCCGACCGCCTGCTGAATGGCGTGGAGAATGCGGAGAACTCGATCACCGCGGCTCGCGATAACCTGCCTGCGCTCATCGATGAGGTCGAGGAGGAAGTCGCCGAAGCCCAGCACCTCGAACAGCGCGGCAAGGCCCAGGGCTCGACTGCTGATTGGGTCGCCTTGGAGGAGTTGCTAGCCCGCGCCCGGGAGGCTCTGCGCGCAGCCCGCGAACACGGTCAGGGCGATCCGCTGGGTCAGTACACGGCGCTGACGGCTATCGATGGCGAGCTTGACCAGCAGCTGGATACAGTCCGCGAAACCAACGCCACCCGCGAGCGCCAGATTGCGCTGTACCGCCAGCAGATTGCCGCGGCCGAGTCCGCCATCCAGGCAGCTGAGGACTTGCTCTCCTCGCGTGGTCGCGTGGTGGGCCCCGATGCGCGTGTGGCTCTTGCCGATGCCACCCGCCTCTTCGCCCAAGCCCAGAACTCCGCCTCGAAGGACTTGCGCGCGGCGCTCAACTACTCCCGCGATGCCGCGTCTGCCGCACAGACCTCGCTCAACCGCGCGAAGGAAGACCTGGAGGCCTACCGCCGCCAGGAACAGCGCCGCCAGGCCACCGATGCCGCAGGCAACATCCTCACCGGCATGGTTATTGGCCAAATCCTCGGCGGCGGCAGCTCCCGCGGCCACGGTGGCGGCTTCGGCGGTGGCTTCTCCGGAGGAGGCGGCTTTGGTGGCGGTGGCTTCTCGGGCGGCGGCGGTGGAGGCGGCTTCCGCGGCGGCTCCTTCTAGCAGTCCTCTCCCCCTTCCCCGCGCTAGCCCCTCCCAGCCGTCTTCACCCACTTCTCCATCCTCTCTCCCCGCACCAGCTCCTCCCAGCCGGCTTCACCCACTTCCCCGCGCGAGCCCTCGAGACCCGCGGCCCACACCCGGCATCTCATAACCAGGGCGGTGCCACATGGCATCTCGCACAAGGCGCCTTGCAAAAGGCATCTGGCAAAAGGCATCTTCTAGAAGGCGTTTTCACAGCTAAAAACGCCTTTTGCACCCTCTACATGGCGTTTTCAGCCCCAAAAGCGCCTTTTGACAGACGCCATTTGCCAGATGCCTTCTGCCGGACTGTCGGTTGCCGTTTGCGAGATGCCTTCTGCCGGATGCCCTTGCACACATCGGGCGGTTGGATACCGACTCGGTTGTCGGCCAAGTAGATCCACGGATACGGGATTGGTGCACGTACATGGTTGGGTCAACCGGTCATGCACATGGTTCTAGTCAAACGGTTCGCCTCAGATGGTTGCAGTCAAGCGGCTTACTTGGGGGCAAGTAAACCTTCTGCAATGCGCTAGATGGTTCGTTTGGGGGCAAGCAAACCTTATGACTGCAACCATCTGACTCGAACCCTCTACCGGCGTACCAGCCCGAGCAAGCACACTCAGAGAGCTCCTCTTCGAAGACAAACTCCACTACTCGCATGTCGGTGGAGGTTATATCGCGGAAGGTCCTTTTAGTTTGGTGCCTTTATTCTGGTCCCTTTGCCCAGTAAAGGGACCATCTATCAGGCGAAAAGCTGCGCCACATGGTCCCTTTGCACTCATAAAGGACCAGAGTAGAGGGACCAAACTAGAAGGACCGTCTGTGGGAGAGCGGAAAGTAGGGCCGGTCAGGCAGGCAGCAAGAAGGCGAAGTGGGGTTAAGTGCGGAAGGGGCGGACGGAGCCGTCGAGAAGCAGGCAACAGTAGCTGGTGAAGGCGGCGTCCGTGAGGGGTAGTTCGCCCACCGCAACTTCGAGGTCGCGGCCGCGCGGGGTGGTGCGGGCGACCTCGGCAGCGGGGCCAGACAGAGCGAGAATGCGGCGCTCGCGGCGGAATGGATTCGTGCGCTCAAGCAGGTACTCGCGGCCCTGGCAGATCGCGCGCAGCTTGTTGACCGTAAAGCTGGTTTGTTTCGCCGAAAAGTCGGGCCCGCGCACGGTAAAGCGGCGCGCGCCCGGGATGTGCTCGAAGGCGATGGTGGTGCCCGTCCCGGGCAGCAGCAGGCCCGTCGGTCTCACGCGGGCGATGACCTCGCCCGCGCCATCCACCAGCGCCCCATCGCGCCACACCCAGCGTTGCATCAGAGGAGCACCGCAATGATGGCGACGATGGTCATGAGCAACAGCGTGGCGATGATCGGGATCGCGGTCTTTTGCGTCCGAGCCTCCAAAATGACGCGGGTAAACCAGCTCAAAGCCGCAATCTCCGAGTGGTTGAGATCATCGGAGTCATCGCTGTTCTCGCCCTCGAACTCGAGGATGGCCTTGCGCACGCCAGAGTTCTTGGAGGAGAACTGGGCGATCTTCAGCCCCTCGTGGTCCTCAACAATCCAGTCACCGCCGGCCTCGTTGATGAAGGCAAAGGTGCGCCCGTCCAGCGAGGCCTCCAAGCGCTTATCGCGCTTGGGGTTGCCCGCTAGGCGGTAGACACGGTCATCTTCCAAGGTCACCGACGCGCCCAGGTCATCGAGGCCCAAGCGCCAGTGCTCGCCTTCCACATCTGCCGAGCGTTCCTGGAACATGCCCAACGACGCCGGACCCTCCCCCACGAGGAGGACCGGGTTCTGGCGGTCGCTGCGGTCCCAGCTGGTGTAGTGCATTAGCAGCCAGCCAGGCGGGCAGCCAGGTAAGCCTCAAGCTCGTCGAGCTTGACGCGCTCCTGCTCCATCGAGTCGCGCTCACGCACGGTGACCGCGTTGTCCTCGAGGGTGTCGAAGTCATAGGTCACGCAGAACGGCGTACCAATCTCGTCCTGGCGGCGGTAGCGGCGGCCGATGGCGCCAGAGACATCGAACTCCACGTTCCAGTTGGCGCGCAGCTTGTTGGCCAGCTCGCGGGCCGGTGTGGACAGCTCCTCCTTCTTCGACAGCGGCAGCACGGCCACCTTGACCGGCGCCAGACGGCGGTCCAGGCGCAGCACGACGCGCTTATCGGTACCGCCCTTGGCGTTCGGGGCCTCCTCTTCGTCGTAGGCATCGATGAGGAAGGCCATCATGGCGCGGCCCAGGCCGGCAGCCGGCTCGATGACGTACGGGGTCCAGCGCTCGCCGGACTCCTGGTCAAAGTAGGACAGGTCCTCGCCCGAACCCTTGGTGTGCACGGAAAGGTCGTAGTCCGTACGGTTGGCCACGCCTTCCAGCTCGCCCCACTTGGAGCCCTTGAAGTTGTAGGCGTACTCCACGTCCACGGTGCGCTTGGAGTAGTGGGACAGCTTCTCCTGCGGGTGCTCGTAGAGGCGCAGGTTCTCTTCCTTGATACCGAGGTCGATGTACCAGTTGAAGCGGTCATCGATCCAGTACTGGTGCCACTCTTCATCCTCGCCCGGCTTGACGAAGAACTCCATCTCCATCTGCTCGAACTCACGGGTGCGGAAGATGAAGTTGCCCGGGGTGATCTCGTTGCGGAAGGACTTACCGATGTTCGCGATACCGAACGGCGGCTTCATACGCGCCGAGGTCATCACGTTCTTGAAGTTCACGAAGATGCCCTGCGCGGTCTCCGGGCGCAGGTAGTGCAGACCCTGCTCATCGTCGACCGGGCCCAGGAAGGTCTTGAGCAGACCGGAGAAGGCCTTCGGCTCGGTCCAGTCACCCGGCTGGCCCGTCTCCGGATCGTTGATATCCGCGAGGCCGTTGGCAGGCTCATGGCCGTGCTTTTCCTCGTAGGCCTCGATGAGGTGGTCAGCGCGGTAGCGCTTACCGGTGTGCTTGGATTCCACCAGCGGGTCGGTGAAGACCTCGACGTGACCGGAGGACACCCACACCTGGCGCGGCTGGATCACGGACGTATCGACACCCACGACGTCATCGCGGGACTGCACCATGTGGCGCCACCACTGGCGCTTGATGTTTTCCTTGAGCTCGACGCCAAGCGGACCGTAATCCCACGCAGAGCGGGAACCGCCATAAATTTCACCTGCCTGGTAGACCAAGCCGCGGCGCTTACACAGGCTGACGACGGTATCAATGACGGATGCCATAGCTAATGGGACTCCTCTGGTAGGGGACAGTCTTTATACAGTGCGGCCTAGTCTAGCGTGCCCCTCACCGCCGCGTGCCGTCACCCCAAAAGTGTGGTGCATTTTATACACATTTCCGCATTCTTCGGCTATAGTACCGATAGCTCTCTTTTTAACTCTCCATCAATAGATATGACTGAAGGTGAATGGCGTGACCAACACCCAGAGCGAAGCTCTCCCTTTCGATCGTGCCGCGGCTGCCACCGTGATTAGCGCTTTGGATTCACCACTGCGCATCGATATCATTCAGCGCCTCTCCGAGCGCGACCATTACGTCCACGAGCTGGTGTCCGCGACCGGCAAATCGCAGCCGCTTATCAGCCAGCACCTGCGGGTTCTCAAGCGCGCGCAGATCGTCGACAGTGAGCGCACCGGCCGCGAGGTTCGCTATTCTCTGGTGGCGCCTAAGGTGCTGCCCTTGCTTCGCGACGCCTCACTGGCCACCGCTTAATGGAAGTGTGTTGATAAACTAGGCGCCATGTCCATCCACGACAGTATTCCCAAACTCGGTGCTCGCAATACCCGCCAGCGCACCGCCGTCGTTGAGGTCCTGCGTAGTCTCGACAAGTTCGTCTCTGCCAAGGACATTCACCAGGCGCTTATCGACGGTAACCAAAAAGTCGGCCTCACCACCGTCTACCGCACGCTCCAATCACTCTCGGAGATCGACGCTGTCGACGCGCTCCACATGCCCTCCGGTGAAACTCTCTACCGCCACTGCGAAAGCGATGCGCACCACCACCACCTGGTGTGCACGAAATGCGGCCGCACCGAGGAAATCGACGGCGGCCCTATTGAAGAGTGGGCCTCCTCGGTAGCCAAGAAGCACGACTTCGAGCTGACCGGGCACGATGCCGAAATCTTCGGCATCTGCGCCAACTGCTCCGCTGCGTCATAGAAGCTTTTTACCGCGCCTAGCCTTTCCCGTGTAGGGAGTCTTTCTTTCGCAGAAAACCTGTCCCCTCAGCCAGCCCTAAACTAGCGGCGGCTGAGGATTTTTCTTTTGCCCACTACCAGCGACAACCCCTTTCCCGTCAGGCAAGCCAGGTAAAGCACCCTTTACAGTAAAGGACACTTGACATATAGTGTCAGTAAAGCACGCTTTACAGACATCGCTGACAGGAGAACCATGCGCACCACTCGTTTTGGCCGCCCCAAATTTGGCGGCACCCAAGCCAAACTCATCGTCCTTTCCCTAGCCGCGGGCCTAGCTCTCGCCACGACAGCCGGAGCTGCCATTGCTGCATTCGTGCATCAAGAAGCGCCGTGGCTCGCTTTTGCGGTCTACGCTTTGTGCCTTCTCCCAGTAACCACGGTGGCTAGCTGGGCATTCATGGTGGATCGCTCCACTATCGACGGGGCCACGCCAGACCCAGAGAACTCCATCGAGTCCCACTGGTATTCGCAGGCTTCCGAAAACACACTGCACGCCATGCTTTTTGCCATCGGTGGACTAGGCGTCATCTCCTCCTTCTGGGAGTTCCACGTTTCCGGCACTCTGCTCACTATCATCCTGGGCGTTTTTGTTACTGGCACCTTTGGTATCAGCTACGCCGCGCACAAGAAGGCTGCGAGTTAAGCCGTGGATAATCGGCTCAAGGAAATACGAGAAGAACACGGGCTCTCACAGCAAGGTCTTGCCACCGAATTAGGAGTCTCGCGCCAAACCATCATCAGCATTGAAAAAGGGCGCTACGATCCATCGCTTCCCCTCGCTTTTCAGATCGCGCGTCACTTTTCCTGCCGCATCGAGGACATTTTCATCCCAGATGCCTAAAAGCGCGCGGCAACCCCCCCGCGCGCTCCTTCGCTCCCCAACGGCGCTACTTGACGCCGCCGAAGCGGCGGTCGCGCCGCGCGTACTCCTCCACCGCGGCAAACAAGTCCTCCGGAGTGAAATCCGGGAAGAGCTTGTCCTGGTAAATCATCTCTGCATAAGCCGACTGCCAGAGCAGGAAGTTGGAGGTGCGCTTCTCACCGGAGGGGCGCAAGAACAGATCCACGTCCGGCATATCGGGGTCATACATCACCGAGCTCACCGTCTTCTCGTTGATGGAGCGCGGGTCCAGCTCGCCGCGGGAGACTTGCTCGGCGAGTTCCCGGATGCCGTCGACAAGCTCGGCGCGCCCACCGTAATTCACGCACATCACCAGGGTCATCGTGGTGTTGTCCTTGGTGAGCTCCTCGGCGGCCTCGAGCTCCTTGATAACGGAGCGCCACAGGCGCGGGCGGCGGCCGGCCCACACCACGCGCACTCCTCTCTCGTTGAGCCAGTGGCGCTGGCGGCGCAGCACGTCGCGGTTAAAGCCCATGAGGAAGCGGACTTCCTCCGCGCTGCGGCGCCAGTTTTCCGTGGAGAAGGCGTAGGCGGACAGGTAGGGAACGCCGAGGGAAAGACAGGCATCGACGACATCGAGAAGCACGGCTTCCCCGCGCCGGTGGCCTTCGGTGCGCTTCATGCCGCGCTCCTCCGCCCAGCGGCCGTTGCCGTCCATGACCAGTGCGATGTGGCGCGGCAGGAACTCCTGCGGGATAGCGGGCGGATGAAGGACTCGGTTCGGGTCAGGCGTAATCACGGGTTA
The DNA here is from genome assembly GCF_039907205.1 of Corynebacterium sp. c25Ua_47. NCBI lineage: Bacteria > Bacillati > Actinomycetota > Actinomycetes > Mycobacteriales > Corynebacteriaceae > Corynebacterium > Corynebacterium sp. c25Ua_47. Next base: position 17,843 of record NZ_JASBOH010000018.1, read on the forward strand.
CAGTCTACTGTTCCATGATCCCCAGCGCGCCAACGGAGCGCTCGAGGTGCCATTGCAGGTGGGCGCGGGTGAGGCGATGGGCCTCTTGGGCTTGGGCATTGGTCGGCTGGCTGGGGTGGTCGTGGGCGATGAGCCACATGTGGTGCAGGGTCTCCGGGTCCACCTCCGCGGCGCCTGGTGGGCGGCATTGGTGGCAGGCAGCACCCCCGACGGCTGGGTGGAAGGCGTGGTGGGGGCCGGGCCTTTGGCACTGGGCGCAATCGAAAAGGCTGGGTGCCCAGCCGGCGTGGGACATGGCTTTGAGGAGGAAGGCGTCGAGAAGCATGAGCGGATCGCCGTGCTGGAGTTGGTTGAGGATATCGACGCAGGCCTCATAAAGATAGGGATCCCCGGGGGCATCGGCAGCGGCGAGGCGCTCGGCGGATTCGAGCGCAGCACACGCGGCGGTGTAGCGCTCGTAGTCCTCGATGATGCGCGCGCCGAAGTAGTCCACGGTATCGGCCTGGGAAATGGTGTAGAGGTTGCGGCCCGGATAAAGCTGCACGTCGAGGTTAACGAAGAGCTGCAGGCGCGAGCCGAAGCGCGATTTGGCGCGGCGAACGCCCTTGGCCACCCCGCGCACGAGGCCGTGGTGGCGGGTCAAGAGCACGATGATGCGATCCGCCTCGCCGAAATCATAGGTGCGGATGACGAGGGCGCGGTCGCGGAAATTCTCGCGCATGTGGAAGCTCGCCAGCTCTTAGAAGCCCAGGCGGCCCAGCGCCTTCGGGTCCGACTGCCAGTTCTTCAAAACCTTCATGCGCAGGTCAAGGTAGACGTTTTGGCCGAGCAGTTGGATGATTTCCTTGCGGGCGGTGCCCACGATGCGGCGGAAGCGGCGGCCGTCTTTGCCCTCGATGATGCGCTTTTGGCCGGGGCGCTCCAGGTAGAGGATGGCGTGGACGTTGAGGACGTCGGGGCGTTCCTGGCTAGGCAGGATCTCATCGACCTCGACGGCGACCGAGTGCGGCAGCTCGTATTTCAGGCCGGACAGCGCGGACTCGCGGATCAGCTCTGCGATGCGCTTGGACTGGTCTTCGTCGGTGACATGGTCATCGGGGTAGAACTTGGGGCCTTCGGGGAGGTGGTCCACGATGACCTGGGTCAGCTCATCCAGCTGCACGCGCTCGGTGGCGGAAACTGGGATGACCACGGCATCGGGGTTCTCTTCGGCGAGCAGCTCATGCAGGGCGAGCAGCTGGGCGCCAACCTGGTCCTTGGAGGCTTTGTCCAGCTTGGTGACGACACCAAGGATTGGGGTCTTCGGGGCGACCTTGCGGACGTTCTCGAGGATCCAGCGGTCACCGGGGCCAATCTTCTCATCCGCGGGGATGGTCAGGCCGATGACGTCGACGTCCGCATACGTGTCTTTGACAACCTCGTTGAGGCGCTCGCCGAGCAGAGTGCGCGGGCGGTGCAGGCCGGGTGTGTCAACGAGAACGATTTGCGCATCCTCACGGTGCACCAAGCCGCGGATGGGGTGGCGGGTGGTTTCCGGCTGGTCGGCGGTGATGGCGATCTTCTGCCCCACCAGCGCGTTGGTCAGGGTGGACTTGCCGGTGTTGGGGCGGCCGACGAAAGACACGAAACCGGAGCGGAAGCCCTCAGGCGTGTCGGTATATTGCGAATAGTCGGCGGCGTTGGCTTCGCCCTCGGCTGGCAGGTCGGCGAAGGCGGCATCGAAATCAGTGCTCATATTGCCTCATATCATAACGCACGAGCTGTCGAGTCCCGTTCTTCCTGTATGGCCCTGCTCTGACTCTCGACGTGCGGCCCCGAGAGCTTCCTGCCGATGCGCCGGCAGATGGTCCTTGTAGTTTGGTCCTTCTACTCTGGTCCCTTCTCTGTGCAAAGGGACCATCTGGTGCCGGTTTTCGCGTGCTAAATGGTCCCTTTAGTGTGCGAAGGGACCAGACTAAAGGGACCTTCTGTGCTCCTCCGGGGGTCATCCGCCCTGCAGATGGTTCGAGTCAGGCGGTTCTAGTCATAAGGTTTCCTTGCCCCCAAACGAACCATCTAGCGGCCTCCAGAAGGTTTGTTTGCCCCCAAGAGAACCTTCTGACCCGAACCGTTTGAGTAGAACCTTATAGCTGGAAACGACATCGTTGAAGGTGGGCCGCGAAAGCAGCAACGAGGTGCGGGTGAAGGTTGGTGGCGCGAGGTTATCCGCCGCATGTTGACTGCGAAAAAGCTTGCGCCACATGGCATCTTGCAAACGGCATCTTCCGAAAGGCGTCTTTGGTAGGAAAAACGCCATCTGGACGCCGCAAAAGGCGTTTTCAGGAGTGAAAACGCCTTCTGACAGATGCCTTCTGCGGGATGCCATTTGCCGGACGCCTTTTGCGGGGCTAAGGATCAGACTGGCGCGCGAGACCAAGCAAAACCAAGGATCAGGCTGGTGCGCGAGACCAAGAAAACCAGACAGAGCCCAAGGCTGCAAAGGCGCGCGGGCAGCGAAAGAGGCGTGAAAGCTAGAGCTCCGTGACCTGGAACTGCAGCTGCGGGTGAGCGAAGACGTCCTGCGACTCGATGAGCAGCAGTTCCTGGGAATCCGCCTCGTAGGTGTTCTGCAGCAAGTCGAAGACGGAAGACGCGGTGCGCTTGAGCGCTTCCTTCGCATCATGCGTCTCCACGTAGTGGCCGGTGAAAAGCGAGGCCGTGACATCGCCCGAGCCGTTGCGCTTGAACGGCAGCTTGGGGGTGGTAACCAGGAAGGCGCGCTCGCCATCAACGGCGAGCATCTCAATCTCGTCCTCGCTGGTCTCTGGGCGCTGCACCGAGGTCACCAGCACAGTCTTCGGTCCGATCTCCTGAGCGCGCTTCACCGCGGCGAGGGTCTGCTTCAAGGTGCCGACCTCGGAGTCCGTCAAGTAGCCCAGCTCAAACTGGTTCGGGGTGATGATGTCCGCGACGGGAACGACCTTATCGCGCAGCAGCGGCGGGATTTCATCGGAGACGAAGCAGCCGGACTTGGCGTTGCCCATCACCGGGTCGCAGGCATAGAGGGCACTCGGGTTAACCGCCTTGATGCGGTTCACGGCATCCACGATGGCGCCGGCGATGTCCGGGCCGCCCTGGTAGCCAGACAAAATCGCATCAATGCGCGGAAAGGCGCCGCGCTTCTCGATGCCGTCCACAATCGCCGTGACCTCTTCCGCCGGGATCATCGGCCCGCCCCAATCGCCATAACCGGTGTGGTTGGAGAAGTTCACCGTGTGAATCGGCCACACCTCATGGCCAGCGCGCTGAAGTGGAAAGACTGCTGCGGAGTTGCCCACGTGGCCGAAGGTGACGTGGGACTGAATGGAGAGGATGTTCATAATCCCCTATTGTGCTACGCCCCACGCAGCACCTCAACGATTGGCCTCATTTAAGCAAAGAAACTGTTTTAGAGTGACCGTGTCTGGAGTGGCGCTAAACCCGCGCCGAGTCACTTTAGATTCCGCCGCCGGGGACTTCCTTGTCCAGTTCGGCACGCTCGGCCGCATCCGGGAAGGCCTTCGGGCCAGAAGGCTTGGGCTGGTAGCTCACGCCGCGTGCTGCCAAGTCCTCGTACCAGTCCGCCAGCAGCTCATTCTGCAGGCCGAACATTTCCTTTTCCTCCGCCGCAGTCGTGTGGTCATAGCCCAGCAGGTGCAGGCAACCATGCACGGTGAGCAGAGCCAGCTCGTGGCCCAGTGAGTGGCCGGCGGCCGTGGCCTGGCGCTGAGCAAACTCCGGGCAGAGCACAATATCGCCCAGCATCGCAGGTCCGGCCTCCACCGCGTCGGGGCGGCCAGCGGTAGCACCCGGGGTGAGCTCATCCATGGGGAAGCTCATCACATCGGTCGGGCCCTCTAGGTCCATCCAGCGCACGTGCAGCTCCGCGATGGTATCCAGATCCACCGCAGTAATCGTGCACTCGGCATCCGGATTCACGTCGAGGCGGCCGAGGGCGTAGGAGCAGACGTCGATCAGCATCTCCTCGTTGACGCCGTCATAACCGGACTCGTTAATAAACTCGATGCTCATTTCTTCTCCTCCTGCTCAGCAAAGTTATCGTAGGCCTCGACAATGCGCCCGACCAGCTGGTGGCGCACCACATCAGCAGAGCCCAGCTCCGCGAAGTGGATATCCGGCACGCCCTTCAGAATGCGGCGCACCAGGCGCAGACCGGAGACCTGGCCACCGGGCAAGTCCACCTGGGAAATATCGCCGGTCACCACGATGGTGGAGCCAAAGCCCAGGCGCGTCAGGAACATCTTCATCTGCGCCGGGGTGGTGTTTTGGGCCTCGTCGAGGATGACGAAGGCATCGTTGAGCGTGCGGCCACGCATATAGGCCAGGGGTGCGACCTCAATGATGCCGGCCTCCATGAGCTTTGGAATCATCTCCGGATCGATCATGTCCCGCAAAGCGTCGTACAGCGGGCGCAGGTAAGGGTCGATCTTGTCGTTGAGGGTGCCGGGCAGAAAGCCCAGCTTCTCCCCCGCTTCAACTGCCGGGCGGGTCAAGATAATGCGGCTGACCTGCTTGGCGCGCAGGGCCTGCACCGCTTTCGCCACCGCCAAGTAGGTCTTACCGGTACCGGCCGGACCGATACCGAAGACAATCGTGTTCTCATCGATGGCCTGCACATAGCGCGATTGGCCAAGAGTTTTCGGGCGCACGGCCTTGCCGCGGCGCGAGACGATATCCGCCGCGAGCGTCTCAGACACAGAGGCTGGGGCATCCACCGTGACCAGGTCCAGGGTGTGCTTCACGGTATCGGTGCTCACCGGGTGCCCACGGCGGGCAATCGCCTCGAGCTCTTCGAGGACCTTGCGCGCGCGGGCCACCTCATAGTCCGGGCCGGCGGCGGTGACTGTGGTGCCGCGAGCGAAAAGGTCCACGCCCACGAGGTTGCCCAAAACGCGCAGGTTATCGTCCGCCGGACCGAGCACCGTGGCGAGGTAGGCGGAATCGAGATCAAACTTGGTGGTGATAATAGGCACGCCCAAAAGGCTACCAGCGCGCGGTCAGGGTGCCGATGCTGGCCAACGCCACCATGCTTGCCGACGCCGTCCGCAACACCTCCGGCCCCAACTTGATCGCCGTCGCACCGGCGTCCTGTAGGCGGGCTAGTTCCTCCGCGCCGATGCCGCCCTCCGGGCCCACCAGCAGGTAGATGGTCTCGGCGGAGTCGAGGTCAGCAAGATCCTTGAGCCGAGCCTCGGCGTCCTCGTGGAGGACCAGCGCGCGAGCACCGGAGATTTCCTGGCACAGCTGGCGGGTGGTCAGCGGGCCGCGCACGGCCGGCACGCGCGCGCGGCGCGATTGCTTGGCGGCTGCCACGGCCGCAGATTCCCACTTGGCTAGCGCCTTCGGGGCCTTCTTGGCATCCCACTTGGACACGCAGCGGTCTGCCTGCCAGGCGATGATCTCATCCGCTCCGGCCTGGGTGGCCAGGTCGACGGCGAGCTCGGAGCGCTCCGACTTCGGGATGGCCTGGACCACGATGACGCGCGGGGAGGGTTCGGGGATGATCGCGAGGTCGTCGACAAGCGCGGCCAGCGTGTCCTTGCCCTGCGTATCGGTGATGGTCGCGGTGGCGCGGCGCCCGGACCCATCGATCAGGACTAGATGCTCCCCTGGTCCCATGCGCTTGACGGTGACCGCGTGGCGGCCCTCCGCGCCGTCGAGGCCCACGGGCTGGCCGACCTCAGCAAGGGACAGGTCCGGGTGGAGGAAAACAGGCAGAGACATTAGCGGCGGAACTTATCGCGGAAGCGGCTAAAGAGGGACTCGCCGTGGTCATCGTCGGCGCGGTGCACCTCGGTGCCGCCGTGGCCGGCAGCCCGGACCTTTTCGAGGGCCTCGCGGGTCTTCTTATCCAGGTCGGTCGGGACGACGACGTCGACGTGGGCAAAAAGATTGCCATAACCATCAGTGCGCAGGCGCGGCATGCCCTTGCCCTGCACGGTAATGGACTCGCCCGGCTGGGTGCCCGGAGCGATATCGATGGTGAGCTCTTCGCCGTCAAGCTGCTCGACGGTGCAGGAAGCACCCAGCGCGGCATCCACCATGGGCACGCGCACGGTCAGGTGCAGGTCATCGGCATTGCGCTCGAAGACGGGGTGCGGCTGGGTGTGCACCTCCACGTACAGGTCGCCAGCGGGGCCGCCGCCGTGGCCGACCTCGCCCTGGGACGCCATGCGGATGCGCATGCCATCGCCAATGCCGGCGGGGATGTTCACCGTAATATCGCGGCGCTTGCGCACGCGGCCATCGCCGCCGCAGTGGCCGCAGGGATCGGTGACCACTTCACCGAAGCCGTAGCACTTCGGGCAATCGCGGGTGGTCATCATGTTGCCCAGCATGCTGCGCTGGACCTCCTGGACCTGGCCCATGCCGCCGCAGTGATCACAGGTCACCGGCTTGGACTTGGACTCGGAACCGGTTCCCTCACAGCGGTCACAGACCACAGCGGTATCGACCTTAACCTGCTGCTTAACGCCGCTATAGGCCTCCTCGAGGGTAATGGTGGTGCGCAGGAGCGCATCATCGCCCGGCTGCACGCGGGAACGCGGGCCGCGGGAGGCTGCTCCCCCACCGAAGAACTCGGCAAAGATATCCCCGAGGCCGCCGCCACCGAAACCACCAAAGCCGCCGCCCTGGGCCGCGCGCTCCTCCATGGGGTCACCACCCATGTCCACAACCCGGCGCTTCTGCGGATCCAGCAGAACCTCCTGCGCAAGGGAAGCCTCGCGGAACTTCTCCGCGGCCTCGTCATCGCCCGGGTTCACGTCCGGGTGGTACTTGCGCGCCAGCTTGCGGTAGGCCTTCTTAATCTCGGCGTCGGACGCCGACTTTTCTACACCAAGAATGCCGTAGTAGTCACGAGCCACGTACTGTCATCCTTCTATATCTCGTTGATGCTAAATCTAATCCGACGGGCCAGCTTACTCGCCCGCCAGAATTTCACTCACATAGCGTGCAACGGCAGAGACCTTGGAGATTGTTCCCGAGTAATCCATATACGTCGGCCCCACCACACCGAGCCCGCCAAGTGCTGCGGCCTCCGAGCCGGTGCCGAATCCATAGCGCGTAGCCACGACGGAGGTTTGGCGCAGCTCATCGGCCTCGTTTTCCTCGCCGATGGAGACCGAAACATTGCCCAGGGCCGGCACGCGCGCCAGCAATTTCAGCACCACGACCTGCTCTTCCAGGGCCTCGATGATCAACGGCAGGCCCTCGGGCAGGGCCACGCGGGTGAGGTTAGAGGTTCCCGCCATGATCAGGCGATCGGAAGGTTGTTCCACGAGGGTCTCAATCAGCGTCGTCGCCGCCTTGAGGAGGTGGGGGCGGATGTCGGCCGGGGAGTCGTCGACAAGCGCAGCCAGCTCCGCCGAAGCATCGGTGAGAGTCTTGCCCTCCAGGGCGGTGTTGAGGATATCGCGCAGGCGGTGGGTCTGCTCGGGGTCGATGACGTCATCGAGCTCCACATTGCGCTGATCGACGCGCCCATTATCCGTAATCAGCACCAGCAGCAGGCGCACCGGTGACAAAGCTACGACCTCGCAGTGCTTGACGCGGGAGACTTTGAGGTTGGGCATCTGCACCACGGCAGCTTGCTTGGTCACCTGGGCCAGCAGCTGGACCGAACGGCGCAGGACGTCTTCCAAATCGACGCCGCCTTCGAGGAAGGTGAGCATGGCGCGGCGCTCGGCCTTGGAGAGCGGCTTGACGTCGTGGAGCGTGTCGACGAACTGGCGGTAGCCCTTCTGCGTGGGCACGCGCCCGGAGCTGGCGTGTTCTTGGGCGATGAGGCCTTCGGCTTCGAGCACGGCCATGTCATTGCGAATCGTCGCCGAGGACACGCCCAGCTGGTAGCGCTCGAGCAGGGCCTTGGAGCCGACCGGCGATTGCGAGGCGATGTAGTCCGCGACGATGGCGCGCAGGACTTCTTGGCGGCGGGCATCGGTGGAGCTAGACATGTCTTTAAGGCTATCCGTTCTGGCGGTCAGGGGTGGAAAAGCTGTGGAAATCAACGACTACGGGCAGGTAGTTCACCGCCGCTTCCAAGTGGTTCTACTCAAATGGTTCGGGTCATACGGTTTACCTGTGCCCAAACGAACCTTCTTGCAGCCCAAGGAAGGTTTGTTTGCCCCCCAAACAAACCTTCTGACTGGAGCCTTTTCACTGGAACCATCTACGAGGGTCGAAGCCAGCCGCTAGTGGGCCAGCTGATGCGGACTTGGAGGCCGGCCCGCAGGTGGGGCAAGCCGCTAACGAGCGGTGTCTTCAGCCACAAGGAGGTCGGTGATGATCCCGTCCGCGAGCAGGCGGCCCGCCTTGGTCACGCGGAGGCGGCCGTCACAAAGCTCGAGCAGGCCGCGCTCAATAAAGCGCGCGGCCACGGGCTCGGCGGCCGGCGCGAGCCAGGACGCCGGGATGCCCTCGCGCAGGCGCAGGCCCAGCATGATGCGCTCGGTGTGGCGGTCGGCGGCGCTGAGCTGCTCGCGCTCCTTGATGGGCAGCTCCCCCTCGCCGACGGCCTTGATGTAAGTCCGCGGGTTCTTCACGTTGAAGAAGCGCTCGTTGCCCAGGTGCGAATGCGCGCCCGGGCCCGCGCCCCACCAATTGCCGTCCATCCAGTAGATGCGGTTGTGCTGGCACTCCCCGCCCGGCTTGGCCCAGTTGGACACCTCATACCACTCGAAACCCTCGGCTTCGAGCGTGGAGGAGATCATCTCATAGCGCCGGGCCAGCACGTCCTCATCCGGGGCCGGAAGCAGACCCTTCGATACCTTGCGGGCCATACGCGTGCCATCTTCCACGATGAGCGAATACGCGCTGATGTGATCCACCCCGGTCTCCAAGGCACGCTCCAAGGTCAGGGCCACATCCGCATCTTCTTCTGTCGGCGTGCCATAAATCATGTCCAAGTTGACGTGCTCGAAGCCCGCATCGATGGCTTCGCGCGCCGCATCGAAGGCCCGGCCCGGCGTGTGGGCTCGCTCCAACACGGCGAGCACCCCCGGGGAGGCGGATTGCATGCCCAGGGAAAGGCGGGTGAAGCCGGCGTCGAGAAGCCCAGCGAAGTACTCCGGCGAGGTGGATTCCGGGTTGGATTCCGTGGTGACCTCCGCGTCCGGGGCGAGGCCGAAGGTGTCGCGAACCTTCGACAAGACACGGCCCAGGCCGTCGGCGCCCAGCAGGCTCGGCGTGCCACCGCCAATAAAAACCGTCTCGGCCTCGCGCCCCACCTGGGCCGCCGCCATCTCCAGTTCCTTCTCCAGAGCAGCCAGATAATCGCTGGTCAGGTCCCCTCCCAGCTCACCCGGGGTATAGGTGTTGAAGTCGCAGTAGCCGCAACGGGAGGCGCAGAAAGGAACGTGAATGTAGAGACCAAAGGGATCCATGGGAACAAAGTATCCGACAGCGCCGTTAAAGCGGTAGTCTATAGTGCAGATTTGCAACCCCGATAGTGAAGAAAGGCCTCTTTTAAGTGGAACCTCCGAGTCGATGTCCCCGCCGCCTCCTTAAGGCGGTGGGGTAAGCCGTGTTATCTGCCATCCTGATGATTGTGGCGGGTTTCGCCGTCATCGCTCTCATTATCGTGGCCAACGCCTACTTCGTGGCGCAGGAATTCGCCTTCATGTCGGTGGACCGCACGCAGCTGCGCCAGCGCGCAGCGACTGGGGATAAGCCCGCGGAGCGCGCCTTAAAGATCACGCAAAAGACATCCTTCATGCTCTCCGGCGCGCAGCTGGGTATCACGATTACCGGCCTGCTCATCGGTTATGTGGCCGAGCCCCTCGTGGGCCAAGGCCTGGGCCAGCTGCTGGGCGGCGTGGGCGTGCCCACGGGTGTATCCGTCGCGGTAGGCACCGTGGCGGCGCTTGCTATTTCGACGGTTCTCACCATGCTCTTCGCCGAGCTCTTCCCGAAGAACTACACCATCGCCGCCCCCATGAAGTCAGCGCTGTGGCTGTCCGCGTCCACCATGTGGTACCTCAAGATTTTTGGCTGGCTCATCCACTTCTTCGAGTACTCCTCCAATGCCCTGCTCAAGCTATTCGGCATCGAGCCGGTGGAGGATGTCGATTCTTCTGCCACCACCGATGACTTGGAGTCCATCGTGGATGCCTCCCACGAGGCCGGCGACTTGGATGAGGACACCTACCTGGTGCTCGACCGCCTCCTCGACTTCCCCGAACACGACGTGGGACACGCCATGATTCCGCGCTCGCGCGTGGATGTCATCGAGCCGGAGACCACCATCGGTGAGGTGCGCGAGATGATGTCGGAGAACCACACGCGCTACCCCATCATCGACGATGAGCACAATCCCATCGGCGTGGTGCACCTCTACGACGTTCTGGGCACCGAACTGCCCGCGGCCACCCCGGCGCGCGAAATCATGAAGGAACCCGTGGTGGTGCCGGAGCTCATGCCGCTTCCCGACGTCGTCACAGAGCTTCGCGACGCCGACGAGAAACTCGCCTGCGTCATCGACGAATACGGCGGCTTCGTGGGCATCGTGACCATGGAGGACCTAGCCGAGGAAATCCTCGGCGATGTCACCGACGAGCACGACCTCGAAGAAACCGAGGAAATCACTGAGCAAGACGAGACGCACTGGATCGTCGACGGTGACACGCCCATCGACGAGGTGGAGCGCGCCATCGGCCACGACCTGCCGGAGGGCGATTTCGAAACCGTCGCCGGCCTGCTCATCGCGCACTCCGGCACGCTGCCGGAAGAAGGCGAAGAGCTTTCCATCGAGCTTGAGGCCGAGCCGGAAGACTGGGTCGACGGCGACGAAGCCCCCATCCGCACGCTCAACGTGCGCGTCGAGGAAATCGACCGCCACGTCCCCTCCGTCCTGGCACTCGAGCTGGTGGAGGAATTCCCGGAAGGAGAGAATGACTAATGACTGATACCTGGTGGTTCAACCTCCTTATCACTGTTCTCATCATCGCTGCTTCCGCGTTCTTCGTGGTCATCGAGTTCTCCCTCATGGGCGCGCGCCGCAACCGCTTGGAGGAAACCGCGGAATCCTCGGCAGCTTCGCGCGCGGGCCTGCGCTCGCTCAACGAGCTGACCATCATGCTGGCCGGCGCCCAGCTGGGTATTACCGCCGCGACCTTCGTCCTGGGTGCCGTGACCAAGCCGTGGGTCCATCACCTGTTGATGACGCCACTGGAGGCCCTCGGCCTGCCGCTGGGCGTTGCCGATGTCATCTCCTTCCTGCTGGCCCTTTTCGTCGTGACCTTCCTGCACCTGGTCATCGGTGAGATGGCGCCGAAGTCTTGGGCCATTGCTCACCCGGAGACCGCCCTCCAGCTCATCGCGGTGCCCGCCCGCGGCTTCATCTGGCTCTTCCGTCCGCTGCTGATTTGGATCAACAAGATGGCCAACAAGCTGGTGACGATGGCCGGCGAGGAACCCGTCGATCGCGCCGGTGCGGCCGGCTATGACGCGGAGACCCTGCGCCACCTCGTCGAGCACTCGCGCCTGACGGGCACGCTTGACGACGACTCCGCGAACCAGATCACCGGCGTCATCGAGCTGGAAGCCTCCACCGCGGCCCAGTTGGCCCGCGAGCACGGCTCGGAAATCTTGCCGCTATCCTCCGATGCCACCGTGGCCGAGCTCCACGAGCTCGTGGTGCGCAAGTCCATCATGCGCGTGCTGGTCTACCCGCGTACCTCGCGCATCCCCCGCATCGTCCATGTGCGCGACACCCTGTTGGCGGACCCGGAAACTCCGGTGCTGGATTTCTCCCGCCCCGCACTGGCGGTGGGCTCCTCCTCCACCGTGCAGAAGACTCTGGACCAGATGCGTGCTCGCAATGAGCAGCTCGTCGTCGTGGGCAAGCCCACCAAGGACAAGACGGTGTGGATCTTGACCTGGGATGACATCATGGGCCAGCTGTGGCCGCAGATTACGGAGCAGCTGGACCAGGCCGTGCCGGCGTCGAAGAACCCGGGGGCCTAGCGCGTACGCGCTAGGCGGTGGCACGGAAAGCTGGGTGTGGCACACGAAGCTAAGCGGTGACACGCAAAGTTGAACGTGCCACGCTAACAACGAAGAGCGCCACCGAGAGAGGGAATCTCGGTGGCGCTTTTCTTAGATAATCCTTGTGTGTTGGCAACAAGGAAGTCTGTGATGCGGCTCCTTAAGCGGTCGTGGCGGCCTTCTTCTGCCGCTTGGCGCGCACGCGGGCAACAACGGCGTCGATACGCGCGCGCTCCTCCAGGAAGGGCGGCGGGTTATGCCCGCGCATGGTGCGCACGAAGGCGGGGTGTGCCTCAACGACGGTGTGGCGCCAGGCCTGCACTGCGATGAGCGCGGACTCGCCGGCGCGCTTGTACAGGTTCGGCAGGGAGACCACGTCGAGGTTGCGGGCCACGGCGTCGGTTTGCGCCAGCACGTACTCGACCAGCTCGCGCAGGTAGGCAGCTACCGCGGCGGTGCGACCGCGCAGAGTCTCTGCCAGCTCCGAGACCACGACGGGCGGGCCGGAGATGGGCAGGCCCTCAGCGAGTGCGCGGGCGGTAAGCTGCTTCGGTTCCTCAACGTCGTTGTCGCCGGAGGAGGCAGCCGAGATAGTGCCGGACTTCAGCCCGGAGACCAGCGCGTGGCGCAGGCCGATGAGCTCGCCGACACAACGCCCAGAATCCACGCGGGCGTCCTCGACGATGTCCCCCAGCTCAGCCAAGCAGTCGAGGGAAAGTTCATCATCCCAGTCCTCGATGGCCTCGATGAGGTGCTCGATGTAGTCAACGACTTCGTCGCCGATGTTATAGATTTCTTGGGTCAGCTCACGGTGGCGCAGCTCGGCTGCGATTTTGTGCATAGGCTGCCCTTTCCGCGAGAACCTCTAGTTGAGGTTTAGAGTTTTTCTGACCCCGCTGACTCTATTAGAGATTCTCCCGTGGGTCTGCGCGACACTCCGAAGGAATTCACAGACTCCGTCCAGCGGCTGCATGCCGCCGGACCGTACCTGCGCCGCCGTTACTTCTTGCCGGCGTAGAGGCGCTCGATATCCGCTGCGTAGCGCTGCGCCACGACATAGCGCTTCACCTTCATCGTGGGGGTGAGCTCGTTGCTTTCCTCGGTGAGGTCCTGGTCGAGGATGACGAACTTCTTGATGCCCTCGGCGTGGGAGACCGTAGCGTTGACCTGGTTGATGGCGTCCTGGATATCCGCGCGTAGTGCCGGATCCGCTGCCACCTCACGCATGCCCTTGGTCGCAGAAATGTTGTGATCGGCCTTCCAGCGCTTGAGCGCATCCTCATCGAGTGTGAGCAAGACGCCGATGAAAGGCTTGCCGTCGCCGACCACCATGGCCTGGGAAATCAGCGGGTGGGAGCGCAGGATATCTTCCATCGGCCCCGGCGAGACGTTCTTACCGCCAGCGGTGACGATGAGGTCCTTCTTGCGGCCGGTGATAACGAGTTTGCCGTCCTCATCAATCTCACCCAGGTCACCGGTGTTGTACCAGCCGTCCTGCAGGGAGTTCTCTGTGGCCTCCTCGTTCTGCCAGTAGCCCTTGAAAACGATATCGCCCTTGATCATGATCTCGCCGTCGTCGTTAATGCGCAGCGTCGTTCCACCCAGCGGCGGGCCAACGGTGCCGATGGACTGGTCCACGAAGTCCACGGCGGCCGCAGCCGCGGTTTCGGTCAGGCCGTAACCCTCGTAGATGGTCACGCCGATGCCGCGATACCAGTGCAACAGGTCCTGCGAGATGGCCGAGCCACCGGAGATGCAGTACTTGACTTCGCCGCCCATGGCCTGACGAATGGCGCCGTAGACCAGCTTGTCATAGGCCTTGCGCTTGGCTTTAAGAACTCGGTTGGGCCCCTCCGGGGTATCCAGTGCCTTCGAGTACTCGATGGCAACCTTTTCAGCGCGGTCGAAGATGGCGCCCTTGACTGCAGAAGAACCGTGGGCCTTGGCGGAGGCACCGTTGCGTACCTTCTCAAACACGCGCGGCACGCCCAGGATCAGGTTCGGGCGGGAACGCGCGAATTCAATGGTGATGGTGCTGAAGTCGGACCAGTGGTTCTGGGACGCGCCGCCGATGGTGACCGCGAGGGACACCGCGCGGCTAAAGACGTGCGCTAGCGGCAAAAAGGTCAGAACGTGGGAGCCCGGCACGGCGATAGCACCGATGGGGTTGGTCAGCAGGCCGCGGGCTTCTGCCAGCCAATTGCGGTGGGTCAGCATGCAGCCCTTGGGGCGCCCGGTGGTGCCAGAGGTGTACACCAGCGAGGCGACGTCATCGGTGTTCGTGGCTTCGATGCGCTGGTCGACGGCATCGTCGCTGACATCGCGTCCCTCAAACTTCAGCGTATCGATGGCCGAAGAGTTAATCTCCAGGACGCGGCGCAGCTGGGAGGGCGAGCCGTGCAGCTGCGGGGTGCCATCCTCCTGCAGCTTCAGGTGCTTGACCAGCTCGGAGTGCTCGCGGGTTTCCGTGATGGCGAGGATGGCGCCGGAGTCCTCGATGATCCACTGGACCTGTGACATCGACGAAGACGGGTACACCGGAACGGAGATGGCACCGGCCGCCCAGATGGCGTAGTCCAGCAGGGACCACTCATAGCGGGTGGTAGAAATAAGTGCCACGCGGTCGCCCTGCTCCACGCCGAAAGCGATGAGGCCCTTGGCCACCGCGTAGACCTCTTCCACGAACTCTTTGGCGGTGACGTTGACCCACTCGTAGTTCGCGGGGCGGGTAAACAGCACGCCATGTGGGCGGGCGTGTGCCGTAGCCATCATGGCGGTAAGGCAGGTCTCCCCGTCTTTGATCTCGAACTCCGCTTTCGTATGCGCTTCATTCAAAGTCACAGTTGTGTCCTTTCCCACAAAAATTAAATTCCAGCCCACTCTACCAACCGGATTTCTCCCGCGCGCGGGGAGGGCGTGGCACAATTGGGGGATGTGACTACCCGTGATCTGCTTCAAGAACTTGCCCAACGCCACGGCGTGGCCTGCGAGTACACCGCCCAGAACGGACAGCCCGTGTACGTCAGCGAGGAAACAATTACCTATACGCTGCGCGCACTCGGCGTCTCTATCTCCGACCGTCCGGACGATGAGGAGCTAACCCAAGCCCTGTTCGAGGATTATCTCGAGCGCGCCTCCCGCCCGCTGCCGCCGTGCGTGGTGGCCCGCGAAGGTGCCGAAAAGTCTTTCGTCGTCCACGTCCACGACGGCGACCCCGTCACCGTCACCATCGAGCTGGAAAACGGCGAGACGCGGCCGACTTATCAGGATCCGAACGACGCCCCGGCTGCCGACGTCGCCGGCACCATGTGGGGCGAGGCCGGCTTCCACGTTCCCGGGGACCTGCCCTTAGGTTTTCACAAGCTGCACTTGTCCTCGCCGGGTATCGGCGAGCACGAATGCCCGCTCATCGTCGTGCCGAACCATCTGAGCACAGCAGATCGCTTCCTCGACCGCCCCGCCGCGGGCGCGATGGCGCAGTTGTATTCGGTGCGCTCCGAGAAGTCCTGGGGCATGGGCGATTTCGGAGATCTAGCCGAACTCGCGGAGGTACTGGCGCCGGATTATGACTTCCTCCTTATCAACCCGCTGCACGCGGGCGAGCCAATCCCGCCTGTGGAGGATTCGCCTTACCTGCCCACCACGCGGCGTTTCATCAACCCGATTTACATCCGCATCGAGGATATTCCGGAGCTGCAACAGCTCAGCCCGGAGCTTCAGGAGGACGTCGCCGAGCTCGCCGCCGAGTTCCGCGAGCGCAACCGGTCTGCCGAAGAGATCGACCGCGATTCCATCTTCGAGGCCAAGCTGCAGGTGCTGCAGGAGCTCTTCAACCAGGGAATGACCCCGGAGCGCCGCACCGCCTTCAGCGAGTACCAGCGCCGCGAGGGCCGCGGCCTGCGCAATTTCGCGCTGTGGTGTGCAGAGACTGAACTCTCGCGCCACAGTGGTCGCCGCCACGCGCTGAGCCTCGACGTCAACGACTTAGCCGAGTTCTATTCCTGGCTGCAGTTCCTCTGCGATGAGCAGCTGGATGCCGCCCAGCGCCGCGCGCTCGACGCTGGCATGAGCATCGGCCTCATCACCGATATGGCCGTGGGCATCCACCCCGCTGGTGCCGATGCTGTCAACCTCTCCGAGTACCTGGCTCCCCAGTGCTCGGTGGGTGCTCCGCCGGATGACTATAACCAGCAGGGCCAGGACTGGTCGCAGCCGCCGTGGCACCCGGTCCGGCTGGCAGAAGCCGGCTACGAGCCGTGGCGCGATTTGCTGCGCACGATGCTGGGCAACGCCGGCGGTCTGCGCGTCGACCACGTGCTGGGCCTTTTCCGCCTGTACTGGATCCCGCGCCAGTCCACCCCACTCAACGGCACCTACGTGACCTATGACTGGGAAGCCATGCTCGGCATCCTCGCGCTCGAGGCCGAGCGCGCCGGCGCGGTCCTCGTGGGCGAAGACCTGGGCACCCTGGAACCCTGGGTCCAGAATGCCCTGCAGGACATGGGAGTACTTGGCACCACGATCATCTGGTTTGAGCACGCCAACGAAGGCCCCACCCCGCGCCCGCAGGATCAGTACCGCCACATGGCGATGTCCTCGGTGGGCACGCACGATCTGCCGCCAACGCTCGCCTTCCTGCGCGGTGACCACATCGCACTGCGCGCCCGCCTGGGTCTGTTGACCCGCCCGGTGGCGGAAGAAGAGGCCGAGGACCGCGCGTGGCAGGAAGAGGTCAAGGATAATCTGCAGGCCTATGGCATGTTGGAGAACCGCGAGAATGAAGAGGACGTGCTCGTCGCCCTGCACCGCTATGTTGCGGGAACTCCCTCGGCACTGACGGTGACCAACGTGGTGGACATGGTCGGTGACGTGCGCGCGCAGAACCAGCCGGGCACGACGAAGGACCAGTACCCCAACTGGTGTATCCCGCTGTGTAATACCGCCGGCGAGCCAGTCCTCTTGGAGGATCTACCGAAGCAGGAGCTCTACCAGCGCCTCGCCCAAGCCGCCAAGAGGCCAGGGGCCGAGCGCTAAAGCGTCGTCCCTTTAAAGGACGACGCCCACCACCGCTACCACGACGATGAGCGCGATCATCAGCCACAGGGTCACGCTCACTCGGGATTTAGGCAGTGCCCGCTTGCGGTGGACGTGTTCGGAGCGCTCAGGGTCCCAGAGGCCTTCGCGGTGATCATCGGGAGTCATGGTTCTTCATCCTAGTCACGGGCACAAGCCACGAATACACCCGGTCGATTGCCCACATCAGGAGCCACCCCATGACGGTTGCGGCCGGCACCGCCGTGACGGCGAGCACCGCCATTTGCACCCACACCGGCGCCTGCACGAGCCATTCCATGCCCTCAGGGTAGCCTGTTGTGCATGAGCCGTGCACCTTTCACCGTCACCTGCCCCGCGGGCACCATCACCGGCTACCTCGATGAGGACGTGGCCCATTTCCATTCCATCGAGTACTCCCACATCCCCGGGGATTTTGAGAACCCCGAACCCGCACCGCCACGTGACCAGGATGCGCGCACCCCGCACCCGGAGAAGACCGCGCTGACCATCACCGCCCCCGCGCCCGGCAGCCGCGCGACGTCCCTGGCGCCGACGTTGGTCTATATCCACGGCGGCCGCTATGAGCACGGTTCCCACGAGGATCCCCGCGCGGAGGGCACGCCGACCGCACAGGCGGGCATCGTCCACGTGCAACTGGGCTATCGCGTTGGGCTGCCGGGGCTTGCCCGTTTTCGTGATGACGAGCCCGACCGCTACCGCGCCATCGAGGACCTGCAGCTGGGGTTGGAATGGATCCAGAACAACATTGAGGCATTCGGCGGCGATCCCACCAACGTGACCATCCTGGGGCAGTCCGCCGGCGCCAACGCCGTGCTGTGGCTGTGCCGGCGCGATCACTACCGCGGGGCGTTTCGGCGGGCGCTAGCTCTGTCCCCTGGTTTCCCGCGAGAGAGCTTCGAGGAGCGCAGTGCCACTCTGCGCCAGGTGATGAAAAAGCCCATCACGCGTTCCTCCCTGGCGGCGATGAGCCAGGAGGAGCTCGCCGCCGGCTACGCCAAGTTCCGCAAGAAGTACAGCCTCGATATGGCGCTGGGCCCCACCCCGCTGGAGTGTGGGCAGCTTGCCGACGTCCCCCTCATCCTCGCCAGCACCCGCGACGAGTTCTACAACATCCCAGCCACGCAGAAGGTCGACCGCTCCCCTTTCCGTGCCCTCATCCTGCGCTATGCGGCGCCGCGCTTCGGCTTTCCCCGCAACGGCTTCACACCCTGGTATCAGGTGGCGCAGCACATGGACAAGGAGCGCCCGATGGGCCGGATGGTGGGAGATTCCATCATTCGCCGGTGGGCGGCCGAGGTGGCGGAGAAGGCTCCGGGGAAGACCTGGATGGTGGAATTTACCCGATCCTCGGGCCCGGCCCTGCACTGCGAGGAGCTGCGTCCGCTCTTCGGCAGGACGCCGCTAGCCCAGTGGCTGCAGGACTTTGTGCGCACAGGCGAGCCCGGATTCGAGGCCTACCGCCCGGAGCACGCTATCTGGGAGTACAACCTGGATAACGACGAGCATCGCGTGGCGTATTCCAGCTTGGATTATATTTCGGCGGCCTTTGCCCAGGACGGCAGCCTGCTCTGATCCGGGGGCGTTAAGCCAAAAGGGCCGCGCGCAGCGGTTCGTGGGTCAGCTCCTCCACCATCCACGGGCTAAAGGCGAACGGCGTGGCGTCGACGGCGGCGAGCACATCGCGCACCGGGGCCCACGCGAAGGAATCGACTTCGTCGGGATTGGGCGTCGGATCATCTTCGGTCTCGAAGAGGTAGACCGGGCAAATTTCATTCTCCACCACGCCGGAGGAATCCACGGCGCGGTAGGCAAAGTCTGGCAGTACCAAACGCGGCGTGCCGCTCAGGCCAAGCTCGAAGCGGCCACGGCGCACGACGGCGTCGGCAGTCGGCTCATCCGGGCCCGGGTGCCCACAGAAGGAATTGGTCCACACGCCGGGCCAGGTCAGCTTGGACAGGGCGCGGCGGGTCAGCAGCAGCTGGCCATCGCGTACCACCCACGCGGAAAAGGCAAAATGCAGCGGGGTATCTGCGGTGTGTACGGCGGTCTTGTCAGCGGTGCCGGCGGGCTTGCCCTCCGGCGAGGCTAGAACGACGAGTTCCGTCATAGATTGAGGTCTCCTACATAGCGCACGTTGCCGATGCTAAAGCGCGCGTTCCAGAGGTTGCCTGGGGCAACGTTATAGACATATTGAAGGTTGGTGGACGCACCGGCGCCCAGCGGGTGATCCAAGCCCGGCGCGGCTAGGTCCACGTTGACCTCCGGGTCATAAGGAACGGGATCCACGGTGGCCCAGCCGCCGTTGCCGTCGGCGCGCTCCAAGGTGGGTTCCGCGAGGGCGTCGGCAGGCAGGGGCACCTCGTTGAGGTTGTGAATCTTCACCGTCAGCACCGTTCCACCGCCGCCGGAGTACAGCCCCTGGAGCTCGAACTCCACGTTGAGCCCCTCATCTTTGACGGGTGCCGCCAGGTTGGAGGTGACCTCATGAGCGTCTACGTCCTTGGCCTCAAAGGTCGGCGGCTCCGAGCTAGACACCACGATGTTGTCCTGCGGGCCCACGTCCGGCGGCTGGAGGATGCTGCAGCCTGACAAGGCAGCCAGGCACAGCGGGGCGCACGCTAAGGGGAGGTATTTCTTCACCGCGGATCCTTTTCCATCACGACTTCGGTTTCTCCCCTACCTTAGTCGACGGGTTGGATATTCCTATTAAGGGCGTAACATCGGCCGGCGATGAACTCTATTCTCCGCATCGTCCGCAGCGCATCCGCCCTGTGGCCGTTTTATCTTGGCGTCCTTATCACCGCGTCAGTCACCGCGATTCTGTCGCTGCTGACCCCGTTTATCCTCCGCGAGGCCACCGACACCGTCGTCGCGGGCGGCCCGCTGCGCACCATCCTGTGGTGGGTCGTGGCACTCTTTGTGGCGGATGCGCTGGGCAACGTGGTGAAGAATATCGGTGGTTATATCGGCGATGTCATGGTCGCACGCCTGCGCCAGATTCTTTCGACGCGCTACTTTGCCAAGCTGCTTTCCGTGCCGCAGGGCTACTACGATAACCAGGTCACCGGCACCATCATCGCGCGCTTGGACCGCTCGATTGCGAATATCACGCAGTTCCTGCAGTCCTTCTCCAATAACTTCTTCGTCATGCTCATCCAGGCGGCAGCGGTGCTGGTCATCACCGCGGTGTACTACTGGCCGCTGGCCATCCTGTTGGCCGCGCTCTTCCCTATCTATATGTGGCTAACCGCACTGACCTCGGAGCGCTGGCAGGAGTTTGAGGCCATCAAGAATGAGAACATCGACGTGGCCAACGGGCGCTTCGCGGAGGTCATCAGCCAAGTGAAGGTGACCAAGTCCTTCGTCGCTGAGGCCCGCGAGTTGGCCTCCTTCGGTTCGCGCTACCGCACGGTGGTGGATACCACGAAGCCGCAGTCGCGCTGGTGGCATTCCATGGATACCGCCCGTGGCGCGGCCATGGCGCTGATCTTCTTAGGCATCTATGGCCTGATCTTCTGGCGCACCTTGGAGAGACACTTCTCCATCGGTGACATGGTCATGCTCCTGCAGCTGGTAAACATGGCTAAGCAGCCGGTGTTCATGATGAGCTGGATCGTGGATGTCAGCCAGCGCGCCATCGCCGGCTCCAAGGACTACTTCAAGGTCATGGAGGAAGTCCCGGAGCCCACGGTCAACCCGCAGCTGGTCGCCGCCGCTGAAACCTCCGACGTGCCGGAGCTCGACCTCACCCCGGCCGAGCCGCTGCGCCCGACGGAAGGCCCGGTCTTCGCCTTCGAGGACGTGTCCTTCTCCTATGAATCGGATAAGCCGGTCGTCGCCGACATCACCTTCACCGCCCAGGAGGGCCACAAGGTTGCCCTCGTCGGTGAGTCCGGCGGCGGCAAGTCCACCCTGGTCAACCTCCTGTTGGGCCTCTACCAGCCCACGGAGGGAAAGCTGACGGTACTGGGCCACGACACCGCGGAACTTACTGCGGAGCGCCTGCGCGCCTCGGTCGGCGTGGTCTTCCAGGAGTCCTACCTCTTCTCCGGCACCATTCGGGAAAACATCGCTTATGGCAAGCCGGGGGCGACGATGGAGGAGATCGTGGACGTCGCCAAGCGCGCCAATGCACACGGCTTCATCGAAGAATTCCCCGATGGTTACGACACCGTCATCGGCGAGCGCGGCCTTAAGCTCTCCGGCGGGCAGAAGCAACGCGTGGCCGTGGCGCGCGCCATGCTGAAAGACGCCCCCATCCTCGTCCTCGACGAGGCCACCTCGGCGCTGGATACCAAGGCCGAGCGCGCCGTGCAGGCGGGTCTGGATGAGCTCATGAAGGACCGCACCACGCTCATCATCGCGCACCGCCTGTCCACCATCGCGGACGTGGACACCATCATCACCCTGGACCGCGGCCGCATCTCCGAGATCGGCGCGCCAGCGGAGCTAGCCCAGTCCGGCGGCATCTACGCTGAGCTGCTGCGCCTGACCCAATCCGCCTCCGCCGCCGACCGGCAGCGATTGAAAAAATACGGATTCGTCCAAGCCACCGACGAGTAAGGTGGGACGCATGCGTTTCCCTAGCCTGAAAGAACTCTCCGCCCGCGGCACCCGCAAGTGGACCGTCTATGACGAAGACGTCATCCCGCTGTGGATCGCCGAATCAGACTTCCTCACCGCGCCAGCGGTCAAGGAGGCCATCCAAGAGGCCGTCGACGCCGAATCCTTCGGCTACACCCCAGCGCCCAAGGCCTCCGAGCTCAACGCGGCAATAGCAGATTTCTACGAATCGCGCTACGGCTGGCGCCCAGAACACGTCTTCTGGATCGGGGATGTGGTGCGCGGCTTGTTGCTCGGCGTGCAGTACTTCACCGAAGGCGCGGTGGCCGTGCCGGTTCCCTCCTACCCGCCGCTGCTAGAGCTGCCGGAGACCGCCGGGCGCGAGAAGATTGAAACCACGCTGGAGCTCGACGATATCGAGCGCGCCTTTAAGGCCGGCGCCGGCTCCATCCTGCTCTCCCACCCCTATAACCCGCTGGGCATTGTCTTTGATGAGGACTGGCTGCGAGGGCTGGTGGAGCTGGCGGAGAAGTACGATGCCCGCATCCTCTCCGATGAGATCCACGCCCCGCTGGTCTACGAAGGCCGCCACATCCCGCTCGGCGCTTTGTCCGACCGCGTTATTACCGTCACCGCCACGTCCAAGGCGTGGAACACCGCGGGCTTAAAGTGCGCGCAGGTGATCTTCTCCAACACCGCGGACGTCGAGCGCTGGAACTCGCTGACCGGCGTGGCCAAGGACGGCACCGGCACGCTCGGCGTCTTGGCAGCAGAGGCCGCCTACCGCCACGGCAGCGAGTTCCTTGACGAGGAAATCGAGTATCTGAAGAAGACCCGCGACTGGCTGGTGGAGGAGCTGCCCAAGCGCGTGCCGGGATTGAAGACCTCCCACCCGCAGGCCACCTACCTGCTGTGGTTGGACTTTAGCGAGACCGCCATTGCGGATAACCCGAAGCCCGCGGCCTGGGTTCGCGAGCACGCCAAGGTAGCCCTCAACGAGGGTGTCACCTTCGGTACGGGCGGTGAGCATCATGCCCGTCTTAACTTTGCAACCTCCCGTGAGCTGCTGGAAGAGGCACTCGA
The DNA here is from genome assembly GCF_039907205.1 of Corynebacterium sp. c25Ua_47. Taxonomy (NCBI): domain Bacteria; kingdom Bacillati; phylum Actinomycetota; class Actinomycetes; order Mycobacteriales; family Corynebacteriaceae; genus Corynebacterium; species Corynebacterium sp. c25Ua_47. The sequence continues at coordinate 40,589 of NZ_JASBOH010000018.1, forward strand.
CCGGCTGGAGAAAGCATTTAGCTAAAATTTACATCTCATGCCATGGGCATTATCCTTAGAAAAATGTCCATAAATGACGTTCAGGCCCCCGCCCAGTCCACTTCAAAGACGAGCTCGCCCATCGGCATCGTGATCGTTGCCTCCCTCATGCTCTTCTCCATGTTCTTCGGAGCGGGCAACCTCATCTTCCCACCGGAGGTCGGTGTCTCCTCCGGCACCAACTTCTGGCCGGCCACCTTGGGCTTCCTCGCCGCCGGCGTGGCACTGCCGGTCTTAGCGGTGATCGCGGTGGCCATTTCCGGTCAATCCGTGCGAGACATCGGAAACCACGGCGGCAAGATCTTCGGCGTGGCCTTCTCCGTCATCGCCTACTTGGCCATCGGCGCCTTCTACGCCCTGCCGCGCACCGGCGCGGTGTCCATGGAGACTGCGATTACCCCGCTGCTCGGGTGGGAGGGAACCTTTGCCAACGGCGCCTTCAACGTCGTCTTCTTCCTCATCGCTTTGGCCTTGGCATGGCGCCCCAATGACATCATCGACACCCTGGGCAAGTTCCTGACCCCGGCACTGGTCATCCTGCTCGCCGTCCTCATCACCCTGGCCACGCTGGCGCATTCCCGCATGCCCGGCACTCCGACCGAGGAGTACGCTTCCGCGCCCTTCGTCACGGGCCTTTTCGAGGGCTACAACACCATGGACGCCATCGCAGGCCTGGCTTTCTCCATCGTCATCGTGACCTCGCTGCGTTCCAAGGGTTTTTCCAAGAACAGTGAGCTGCTGCGCGGAACCGTTCTCTCCGCGGTCATCGCCGGCGCTCTGCTCGCCGCTATTTATCTGGGCCTGGCGTGGATCGGCCAAACCATGCCGAACGGTGCCTCCTATGATTCCGGCGCCGCCTTGCTTGCCGACGCCTCCAATCTCACCATGGGAAACGTCGGCCAGGCCGTCTTCTCCGCCATCGTCATCTTGGCATGCATGACCACCGCCGTGGGCCTGATTTCCGCCACCTCGGAGTTCTTCGCCATGCTCGTGCCGAAGACCACCTACCACTTCTGGGCTTGCTTGTTTACCGCGCTGTCCATCGCCTTCGCCTTCCAAGGCCTGGACACGGTGCTTGCCATCGCGGTGCCCTTCATCGTGTTCTTGTACCCGCCGGCTATCTCGTTGATCGCGCTGACGCTTCTGCAGCCGGTAGTCAAGAAGTGGGTCACCTTCTACTGGGGCTTCCGCTTGGCCCTGTGGGTTTCCGTGCTGTGGTCCGCTGCCACCTCCTTCGGCGCCCCGCTCAGCTTCTCCCCTGGTCAAGACGTTGGCCTGGGCTGGGTAGTTCCTACGC
>NZ_JASBOH010000019.1:0-34435 GCF_039907205.1 Corynebacterium sp. c25Ua_47
TCTTTGGTTACAGTGTTGCCACAAAATTTACAATCATCACCTGCAGAATGTTGGTCGAATCCCTCCCTTATCCATGAGCTTATAATGACATTTGCATCAGCTAGAACTGGGCTCTCAACCAGAGCCTTAAGTTCCTCTGTCGGGCTCCATATCGACCTCAAGGAAGGGATTTCCATCTGTGGTTGGGTTGTCGAATTTGAGACATTTAAACATTTTTCAACTTCGCTTGCAGAAAGCGTCTCTGAATCCCCCTTGTTTAACATTTCTTTAATTCGAGCACGGTTAAATCTACGCGGCCCTAAGTGCTCGCAGCGAGACTCCAGCGTCTTTCTGACCCCATTAAAGACGCTGTCTAAAACTTGCCCTTCCCGCTTTTCAAGTTGTTTGACGGTTTCGTCTTTTTCAATTACGTTCTTCCTTTGCAATTCTTCATGATGTGAAGCATCTAGGATTTCCTGCTCGACTCCCGCGACGCCTTCTCCAATAGCTACGGTAGTGACTGCTGGTGCACTACCTCCGTGTACAAATTCGCCCACTGTATTGCGCATCCACTCGCCTGTAAAAGCATAGACGTATTTCGGCTTTGGTACCGCCCCCGACGCAAAAGTGAGTTTGTCTGGTTCTCCCAAAATTTCACAAATGGTCGTCTTTCCCGAGCCGTTGACACCATAAAACAGTGCCTTGGAGGCCAACCTCACACCTTTTAGGGCATTAGTTGGTACTCCTCTTAGTTTTGGACTGGCAATGATCGAGAGTGTCTCCATAGCTGCATTCTATGCCTGTCCACAACTATCTCCATCTCTACATGGAGTTTTTCCCATCTCAAAGACGCAGCCCCAACTGTTACATCAATTCCCAACAGTTGCGGCATTGATATACCAACACATCGCCAACCTAACTCTAGGGCTTCTATAGCACCTCGCCCGCTCACCCGTAGGAGATCTCACGCTAAGCAGAATGAGGTTGCAAGCGGCATGCCCAGGTGTATTCTGCCCTGGAAAATATTTTGGCACGCCATCCATAGCTCCGAGCACGACGCAAGAAATCATCCCGAACCACGCACAAGTACAACCAGCCTCACCGGTGCACAGGTAGGTAACGTCCGACACCTACCCCAGTGAATCCCTCCAACATCGGGCATGCGCTTAACCAAGTCAGAAAAAGACGAAATACGCCGAGGCGGAATCACTGCCACCAGGACGAAAACTAGCAATAAATCCCATCGGCTTTAAACAAACGCTCTTGTAACATGCACGCTCTTGCGCCAGCCGCATAAAGCCGGCGAGTCCGATACACCAGCTTTCTCCCGAACACGGAAAAGTGCCCCAATGCATCACAACCCATCCGCACCAACTTCACTCTGAATCATATTGACTTATTTCTGATTCACGTGTTTAATCGAAGTCAACAAGGAGCACCACCATGAACATCCCCACTGACTTCGGCGAGCGAGTCCGTGCGCAGCGTCAGCTGCGCGATCTCAGCCAGAGGGACCTCGCCGCCATGACCGATGAAATTCTGTCCCAGCCCACCTTGGCCCGCCTTGAGAAAGGCACGGCCACACCAACTCTCCACCACATCATGGCCCTCGCGTGGGCTCTTGGGATCGATGCCGCTGAGCTTGTCGACGCCACTCCACTCTCTAAGCGTGTGCGCGTTGCCGCTCGTGGTCACCAGACCAAAACTGAGGAAGCAACACAAACTCTTCTGCCTTATCTCCAGCTCCGAGTGAACCTGGATAGCACACATGCCTAAGTCAACGAGCCCCTCGCAACAGGGTGTTGAACTCGCTGCTCGTTTTCGCGCGAAGCACAAGCTAGGTGTAGGACCAGTCGATGACATCAACGACCTTATGAAGCTCGTTGAAGCTGATTTCATTGTCCTCGACTTACCGGAAGACCTCGATGCGCTGACGCTACGCGATCCTGGTTCGGGCGCTTTAACCGTAGGGATTGGCACTAGTAACAATCCTTTCCGCCAGCGTTTAACCATTGCACACGAAATCGGGCACATCGTGGCCGGGGACATCACGGAGGACGGGGCTTCTTTACAATGCGATAAGACCCTTCCCAACGAGACCCGCGCGAACACCTTCGCGCGTTGCGTCCTCTGCCCCGAGGAAGCGTTGCGTGAAATACCTCAGTACGAAGATCCAGAAGAGCTTTTGTCTGCAGTCGTCCAACGCTTCCAGATCTCGCCTTATGTAGCGGCAATCCAGCTTCATCAAGCAGGTCTCATCTCGAAAGACACTAAAGAGGAACTAAAAAGTCGCACCGCTAAGAAACTCGCCTCCCGCTTCGGATGGAAAGCCACATATGACCACGCCTGCCAAATTGCGCAGCTGCCACGAGCTTCCGAGAGACTCGTAGCCGATGCTTACAAGGCATACGCTCAGGGGCTCATCGCGCTGCCAACGGTAGCGTTCGCCGAGCAAGTAACCCCCGAGGAAGTAGCGGACTCAATGTACGCTCCCCCGAGTTCGATTGGCCACGATCGAACAGGTCAGCGCGATATAGAGACCGACCTAGAAGACTTCTTCGCAAACGAGTAGGTTCACCGTGACTAGAAGGTTCATCTTTGCGGACACCAGCGTGTTACTGAACTTCATCTGCTCCGGTGAGCAGGACCTTCTTCTCAAATTCGTGGGCAATGACAAACTCCACGTGCCTGCTGCAGTCAACGACGAGATGCACAGAAAGCTAAAGGACACCAGGTTTCAGTGTGGCTCCCGAACCTGGTCATCACTCATTGTGCATGGCCACGTGCACGTGCTTGACGACGACATGGATCGCCTCTTCAAACACATCCGCTTATTCGCGGGTCCCCGATTCTCAGTCCAAGGCGGAATGGCGAAGAACCTGGGAGAATACACCGCAATCGCGCATTGCCTTGCCCTCCTTGAGGAGGATCCTTCGGTGCGTACCGCCATCATCATCGATGATGAAGAGGCCCAGGAGCTCGTACACAAGCGACAGGCAGCAACGGTCTTCACCACTGAAGCCGTGCTTCTCCGCTGCGTGCATCTAGGCGTCCTTACCGACCGCGGCCAGTCCCGCAAGGTGTGGGACAAGCTCTCAAAGTTCGATGTTCTCGCCCCTTTTGAAACGACTCGATTGAACGACCGCACCGTCTACCGGGCGCAAAAGAAAATTAAATGACCCTCACCTGCCAGTAGCCTCCGGTGAGGGTCAAGCAGCTGTACGTAATGTAGGGCTGCTTCTGCCCCTAATCATGCCTCATTTTGCCCTTTCAATCGAGAGACGCACTGCTATCACCCCCAACGCCGCCTGCGATACTCAACCCGAACTGGAATTTCGTCAGGCTCTAATGGCCTGTCAGGGGTCTCGCGGATGGTATACGGCGTTATCTGCTCCGCAAGTAGTTCCTGCCGGTACATTTTGGCAATCTCTGGTTGTTCCTCTTCAATAATCTCGATTAGCCGCTTAGCCAAGTCAAAAAGCCTTTCTCCCTCTGCTTCAGCCGCTATTTCTCGTTCGTACTTCCGTACCGCAACAAAACCGCACCATTCACGCCAGAGTTCAAACATCGGACGGTAGTGCTCACAATAGAATTCCCATTCCCATCGCGCAGAATTAATTCCCTGATGCTCTCGAAGCTTAAATTTCCACTCCTTCTCTTCTTTTGCCACGACCTCAAGCACTTCATCTGGAGAGACTTCCGCGAATCTTTGCACAATGCGGACTCCGCCCATGGGAGATATCTGCAGCCCTTCCTCGCAGGGGGCGGTTAGCACTCCGTCCAAAAGCACGTCCAATGGGGAATCCACTAGTTCTTCAAGAGTTTTCGGATCGGTGATTATGAAATCATCGGCACTTCCCAGCTCCATAGCTTCTCCTAGGCGGCAACTCTCAATCATGAAGCTTGCGGCACGGTCTTGCTCTTCCCCACCTCGTTGCGCGTGTAGCCTCACCTGATGATTCACGAGTTCATCGATCTCAGCAGCCTTCGCCCACGGTCCCTTAATTCGCGGCCGTGGGACCTTACGTATGGATCCGTCCTCAAGCTCTAGGGAGTACCGAAACGAGGCCTTCCCCGAAGGCTGAATGTCCACAACCCGAGCCTTTAAAGATTGTCCGACGATGGAATCGCTTTCTCTAAACGCAACTACGTCTCCAACCTCGACCTTGTTCATTTGCCCATTCCTCGCTTCTCGACGCCAACTGAACACTGCCCTCTCAAATTTTAGTGTTAAAGCATGCCGTCAGCGCAGTGCTTGCCGACGCCTCCCCCTCCCCAAACCGGCCTTACAAACCCAAGACACAGCGCTTTTCTAGGACTACAGTTTCCGCTATGCACAAACTCTCTTCTCTCACTTTCGCCGTCGCAACGGCATTCGCTCTCTCCGCATGCAGCGACAATGACCCGATGACGTCCGAGACCCTAGACCCCGTCGCCGAGGAAACATCAACGGCTCAAGAATCAACGACGCCGGAAAGCCCAAACGGCTCTTCAGGCACCACCGAGGAAGACGAAGGCCCCTCCCCAACCCGAGCTGATAAGCAACAAGAGAAAGAGTCCGACGAGCAGACCATCAATGCCAGCCAAGTCGGCGGCGACTGCGGCGTGACACCTGAGGGCGACACAATCTTCGCCGGCAGCGCTACCTCTTGTGAGTTTGCCGCAGCCATGTTTGGACCTGCCAAGAAGGCCAGCTACGCCCTCTACCAAGCAGACCCCACGGTCAATCCCCTCTACACCGCGAACATCACGGCAAAGAGCCCCGTTACCGGTGAGAGCTACCAGCTCACTTGTCAGATTGGCAGCGATCTAGCCGGCCTGAGTTGCCGCAAACCTGGTGATAACAGCGTGCTCGCCATCTTCACCTCGGATGCCCGCGACTGGCTGCAGCGACTAAACACTACCGACTAACCACCTGACCCCAGCTATTCCAAAACCAACGATGCCGTCTCCTCCGGCGGCACGTCTTTCAGCTGTCGGCTCTTGATAGCCCACGACGCCAACCCCAACACAATCCAGACCACCAGCGCGATGAGCGGAGCCGTTCCCAGCATGCCAGGCGAACCCGGGACAAAGAGCAGTGCCAAGAAGCCGACGGAAAGGATGCACCCGGCTAGCGCGAAGTACTCGTAGAACTTGTTCGGCGCAATCGGCTTGGTCATTCCGGAGACCTGCCCGGTGCGCGCAATCTTCCAGGCGCAGAAGCAGGTATAGAAATACGCCACCGTGATGCCGGCACTGGACATATCCACGACCCACGTCAACGCCGCGCGCCCAAACCACGGGGTCACCAGGCACACCGCACAGACCAAGAGAATCGCATTGCGCGGTGCGTGTTCCTTGCCCTTCAGCTCACCCAAACGGCGCGGGACCAGGTTCGCCCGCCCCAATGTAAACAGCACGCGGCTTGCCGCAGTGTAGAAACCATTAAGTCCTGTCAACACACCCGCGCTCACCGCAACGACCATGAGCACCAAGCCAGCTGGTCCCATTACCTCGCTGATGGCGGCTGCCGGCGGCCACGCCTCCCCTTCGAAGGCATCGTGACGGGTTCCCACAGCGATGGAGGTTGCAAGCATCATCGCCATATAGATAACCGTCGCGACAGTAATTCCCCACAGCAGAAGCCCCAGCGCCTTCCGCGGAGAGAAGTTAAACTCGCCTGCCAGCTGCGGAATGGAATCAAACCCCACGTAGGCCCACGGGGCAAAAGCGATGATGGTCGCCACCGCCGCAGCCGGCGGCACATCTACAGGAAAGGCGGGAGCAAGCTCCGGGCGCTCGACGACGTAATAGATCACCATCGACGCCACAATAACCACCACCGCGAAGATCATGAGTACCACGGCAAAGAACTGAAACCGGCCCGAGAGCGCAGCACCCTTAGAGTTCAGCCACGCGAACCCAATGATAAACAGTGAGCAGATGGCTACTTCGGGGAGATAGATGGTCCACCCGGCGACGTCGTAAAGCGCGCCCCGCATGACCAATTCAGGGAACGTGACACGAAAGACGAGCGTGACCGCCGACGCATTCAATGCGACAACACACGAGTACCCCAGCGTCAGTGCCCAGCCTGCGATAAACGCATGAGTCCGGCCGAGTGCGGCCATGGCAAACGCCACGCCACCACCGGTCAGCGGCAGCGCGCGAATGGTAAAGCCGTAGCTCAGACCGATAACGGCAATCATCAGTCCACCGATGACAAAGCCGATGAGCGTTCCAGCAAGCCCCGCCTTCTGCATCCAGTCGAACGGCAGAATGTAAGCTCCCCAGCCAATCGCCGCCCCGAGAGCCATGGCAAAGACCCACGAGGGCTTCATCGTTTTCCGCAGTGTCGCATTCTCCGACATGTAGTTTCACTCCAGACAATTCACCTTGAGCGCCAGGACCTTGCGGACGATCCCAGCGCGCGTTTCTGGCAAGTCTAGAGATTCTCGTTTCTGTGTGCTGCAGATCTAAGCATTTTAACGCGGGGTTCCACCTCTCATTCCATGAACGCAACCGATGGTGACCATTGGAGATCCCGGTTACCAGCCACTCGCATGTCCTGCGCTCTTACGATGTCGCTACGTGTGGCCCAAGGATCGCACCCCAACCCCACAAGGCGCTTGACGACGTCCCCCTTGTGTCTAACCCCCGTCGCATAGCGCCGGCAACTGTTGCAACCCAACCGCCACCCAGACTGCGTGTCGCTTCGCCAAGAAGCCGCACCGATCCGGGGTCCTTCATAAACCAAGACGCACGACACGCTAGTCCGCCGAGAAATTCCGTTTCCTTTCGCCGCATCGTCCCTGCGCAAACTCTTTGCGTTCTGCCCAGGTATCAACATCCACTCTCCCATCACGCTGCACTGGAGCGTCGAAAAGGCTCCAGATTGCGGCCCGGCTGGAGGCTGGAATTAGCAAAAGTACTTACCGCCGGTTTCGTCGGGAAATCTCTGCACTGAGAAGCGTGGCATCACCCTCAAAGACCTCCACCTGGCTGGCGCCGGCTCCTAGCAGTTCTACCTGGCCATGTTCTTTACCGCCGCCGTCTGGCTGGGCACGTGGAGTTTGTGGGGCGACCGCCGCTGTTTTCCGGCACCGCCCCGCGTGAACTGGCCCGGGGTGCGGGTATCGGCATCGCGCTCATCATCCTATTTCTCCGCGGCGCCCTCATCGAGCGCTCCATCCCCGCCCTGGCCGGGCCGGTGAGTGACCTGCTGGACAACATGCGCCACGGCAGCGTCCCCATGACGCTGGCCACGCTCGTCATCAACGGCGTGGGCGAGTAACTCTTCTTCCGCGACGTGGCACGCCGCGCGCTTTCCGACGTCCCCTCCCCCACCCCCTCACTCATCATCCAGGTTGCCCTCTACATCGCCGACACAACCAGCTCACCGACCTCCGTGTAGGCGCGCTGCAGTGAGCAGGACTCCAAGCGGACCATTCCGATGATCTGATGGACCGCCTTCTACTTAAACTCAACGGAATATTTTCTAGGCATGGTTCAATCCTTCCTTAGCTGAGGTAGGAACTAAACCCAGGACGCTTCAAAGTGTTCATATATAGCTTGTCAACATGGCGGTGGATTAGCTGGGGTTGACAAGCTATATAGGAACACCCAGACATCTTAAAGATACTAGACTAGTAGTCGTCAGCCTTTCTCTTTATGCCCCTGAAAAGTTTACGAAATGCCAAACACCATTGAGTTCAGCCAACTAGATATTTCAAATCAACGCGTCTCCCTTCTTGCTAAATTTAGTGGTCAAGAACATTCCTTATGGTACGAATTCGACCGTGAGGTAAAGCCCAGTACAAACGCGGTCGCAGTAGCCTTGAGCACTCTTTGCGGCACAAAGTTCGACTCAATCTTCTACGATTTTCCCATTGCTGATGAAACCACGCAGCTAATTCAAAAATTCACAAAAACCACTGTTACCAGCTCCGCGGCTTGCACGCCTGTCGCGCCTCGCGGTGGTGGACGCATTCTAAGCTTCTCTGGAGGCTTCGACTCATTTGCGGCACTCCGACTACTGGGCAGCGAAGCCCACCTTGTTTCACTTGATTTTGGCGGATGGTTCGAGCGGGAGGCCCAGTTCTTCAACAGCTTCGATCCGCTCGTTATCAAAACCAATATTCGGCAAACCCCGACCCAGAAGAACTCGTTGGCTACAAACCACTGGACTTTCATGGCCACCGGTGCGATCCTCACTGCAGAGTATTTCGGAGCCACACAGCATTCGTTTGGCTCTATCCTCGGGGAAACCTTTTCTCGGCCAGTTAAATCTCCTAAGCGGGTCGCACCACTCGAAATGATGGGTCTAACGGAATCACCGGTCACTAACGGAATCACGGAGCTCGGCACCGCGAAACTTCTGCTTCAAAGCGATCCACAGCTCGTTGCCGATTCGATCCAATCGCTGGCTGGCAAGACAGATCGAAAGAGGTTTTTAAAAACTGCAATAGCCACTCTCCTAGCACCCAAGTACTGCGAAAGCTTGAACCTGCCAGAATTACCCGAGAGTTGGTCTGCGCCCATTAGCGTTACTGACTCGTACACCACCACCATGAGCCTTTTGTACTTCATCTCAGTCGGGGAATTAGAGCTGATTGCTCCCCTATTCAAGGAAATTCCAGACAGTTTACTATCCTTCGCATCGGAAACCGATATGGGATTCATGCTGAAAGCCAATACCGACCACTACCAGTTTTTAAAAAGAAAGGATTCAGGAAAACTTCTGGCAAGTTTAGAAAATTATGGCTTCTCCCCTTACACAGAGGTTGATTGGGAAAACGCTAAGGCAACTCGACAGTTCCTAAACCGTCTCTTCAACAAATAGACCCCATCCCAGCTTTTATCCCTCAATTTTTCAAACAATAGAGGCGAAGCCGATTTCCTTAGAATCAGCTGTTTCTACCAAAAAGTAGAAAGGCTCTGGAATGTACGACCCTGACTACTGAATAATATTGGCTAGCTAATCGAACTGGTTCCCCGTGACGAGATAATTGTTCGAGAGGCTCGCTACCTATACCTATACCTTCATCGATACTTTTCCATAATCGCTTCCAAATCACGGAACAACGCCGGACCATACTTCGGATGGCGCAAGCCAAACTCCACGCTAGCCGGGATAAAGCCGGCCGGGTTACCCAAGTCATGGCGGATACCATCGTGGACTACGACGTGAACAGGATGGCCTTCCGAGATCAGCAAATCAATCGCGTCAGTCAGTTGCAGCTCCCCGCCCTTACCCGGTTTGATGCGGCGCAAAGCATCAAAAATCGCGCGGTCCAACAGGTAGCGACCGGTTGCGACGAGGTTTGACGGTGCGTCCTCCGCTGCTGGCTTCTCCACCATGCCAACAACCTTTTTCACGCTGTCCTCGTCAGTGTTCTCGATATCAAACACACCATAGTTCGACACATGTGCCGGATCCACCCCAACAGCCAACAGCACCGAGCCACCATGCTCCTGGCGCACACGAATCATCTCGCTCATAGCTGCAGTGGGCTCGATGACGTCATCAGGAAGCATGACAGCAAAGTAGTCCTCGTCCTCGTCCAAGACGGAGTCCGCCAAACCAACAGCGTGCCCTAGGCCCAAAGGCTTGTCCTGGACGACAGCAACGGGATCAATAATCTGCGCGGCACGCTCAACCTTCGCTGCCTGCTCATCTTTTCCACGAGCACGAAGGATCTCAACTAGGTCAGGAAACTCATCGAAATGGCGCATGACCTCGTCTTTACTAGGCGAGGTCACGATAGCTAGCCGTGTTGCCCCGGCACCCGCGGCTTCCTCGGCAATCATCTCAATGCCGGGAGTGTCCACGACAGGCAGAAGCTCCTTCGGGACAGTCTTCGTCGCAGGCAGGAAACGCGTGCCCATTCCCGCTGCGGGGACAACAACAGTGCGGACGGAAGTGGAATTAGCCATAGGCTAATCCTAATGCACTGGGAAACCCGCATAGGGCCTCGGACTATTAAAGAACGAAAGTAGTGGCGCACTCGCTTGTCGATGGCCACCCGTTCCCCTGCCTCACACGTCACCACAAACTAGACTTCGATCTGTCTCGTCCTCATGCACAAAGGAGTCTCTCATGCGTCGACCGCCACGCACCGGTAAAGCACTCGTTGCTTTAGCCCTCACCGCCTCTCTAGTTACCGGACAGGCAATCACCCCAGCACCTGCAGAGGCACAACAATTCCCATCCTTCCAGGTGCCTGCCCTTCCCCAGTTCAATGAGGAACAGGTCCAGCAGGCCGTTGCCGCACTTGTAGCGCTTGCTGCAAGCGTTGGTGGTTTGGCTCTCATCGCCAGCATACTGCCCGGAGTCGGTTCTTCCAACGGCTCCTCGTCGTCCCCAGCACCGAGCACCACCCCTACAACAACTCCAAGCACTCCCACTTCCACGCCTGAGTCCACTCAACCTTCAACCTCCCCGGCGCCTACGGAGGAACCCAGCTCCTCGCCGGAACCGTCCACAAGCACAGCTCCTGCCCCCGTCACCTCGGTGGAGCCCTCCCCTGGTTTTGCGCAGCACGTAGCCGGCATCAAAGACCGGCTCGCCACCAGTGCAGATAAGAATCCATTGTGGGCGTGGACCGCTCCCCGCGGCCCGCAGCTGACACTGCCCACCCACGAAGGCAGCGGCCAAGCTACCCACCCTTCAGTCCTTTACTTTGAGAATGGTTGGAACGGATGGAAGTACTGGATGGCGATGACCCCGTACCCAGCTAGCGATGAAGGCGCTGAGGATCCGAATGTGCTCGTCTCCAACGACGGCTGGACCTGGCAGGTTCCAGAGGGACTAACTAACCCCATCGATGACCAGTTGGGCAAGCCTAACCCGCACAATTCCGACACCCAGCTTGTCATGGCTCCCAACGGCGAAATGTACCTGACCTGGCGCATGGTCGATCGCCCGAACGGAAAGACCAACCGTATCTTTCTAGTGAAATCCTCCGATGGTGCGCACTGGTCTGAGAAAGAGGAGATCTGGACCGGCGAGCCACAGTTCATGTCTCAAGCCCTCATCTGGACAGGAGAGAAATGGCGCCTCTACGGCGTAGCCAACGGCGGTGGTGTGCCTAACCGCGTGGTCTTTTACGAAAGCTCGGATCTCAAAACCTGGTCTAAACCAACCACCGTGTCGTTTGACCCTAGTCTCACGTCTGGTCAGCGCCTGTGGCACATCGACGTCCAACTCCACGACGGTGAATACATCGGCCTCGTCCACATCATCCCAGGCACGGTCAAGCAAGGTAACCTCTACCTTCTGCGTTCTCAAGACGGTGTGACTTGGAAGCGCTCGGACACCCCACTAATCTCCCACGAGGAGTCCGGCTACCCCAACCTCTACAAGTCGGCCCTAGTCCCCCACGGCAGCGGAGACGACCTCAACTTCGAGCTGTACTACTCCGGCTTCAGCGAAGGCCGCGCTGACTGGCGTATCAATCGCACCATAGCGGAGCGAATTACCCAAGAGTGATTCCCTTCGCACCGCTTGGCAACCTTCGACGCCTTTGGGGCTGCGAGCATCCGACGAAGGAGCAAAGGCAAGAAGAACGCTGTAGCCTTCGAAAGCCCGAATTTAGATGTGGTTTTATCGCCTCCCGTAAGAATCAACAACTAAGCGGCAGTAAGCGCCACCGCCATTAAGCTCACCCGCACTCTTCGGCCCACAAACAGGGATCTCTAATTTGTATTGGCGTTGAAAAAGCTACGGTCTCTTGGATGCCCTCATTCAGCGACACTTCTGCACGCCAATCCAAAACTGCTTCTGCCTGTTGAGAGTTGAGACATGAACGAGGAACATAGCCTAGGCGTGCTGGCGCCAATCCTGGTAGGTCTTGGACGCCTATGGCCGAGGCAATCCTCAGTTCACGGCCCCACCTCGCACGCTATATCGATGCCCAGTATCATGAGAGATCTTGGTCTGAACTAGCAAAGGACTCTCTCTATGAAGAAAAGGTTTTTCATCCCTTTCGACGCCACTAGTTGTTCCATAGTTCTTCAGCCTGAAGGGGATTTACGCTGGGCCTTTTACGCCTTCAAAATCGACTTCCCGAAAATCGAAAACCCTGAAACGTTGGCCGAATCGACTGAACTCAAATGGAGCCCCGGCCTCAACTCCCTTTACCGATATTCCAGAAGCGCTAAGGGAGGCGAAACCATGTACAACGCCCCTTTCAAACTGCCCGCAGGTTGTAACGAAGTAATCATCGAACCCGTCCAATGGAAGGATCGGGCAAACCCTATTCCCATGCCCCCCATTCGAGCTAGTTGTCAAGGCCAATTGGTCTGGGGCAAACGTAGTCACTATTTTTGGAGAGCCGCTTAATGACTGATATTTCTGTAGTAATTGGTTTCCGCGACTGGGGTGCACTCCGACTTGAGCTGGCACTGGAGTCTGTTCGCCAATCTTTTGGTCAGTTTGATGGTGAAGTAATTCTCTCTGACTTTGGCTCTACTGATCATGAATCGAATCGCGAGCTTGCTCAGAGATTGGGCGTGAAATACGTATTTACGCCGGACAAAGGTTACTGGTCTCGTTCTGAAGCTCTTAATGCGGGATTCGTACATGCGGACGGCGATATCCTCGTGTCTACCGATGCAGACATGGTTTTCACACCTAAGTCATTTGAACGCATTACCGCAATCGCCAAATTGGATGGTAAATCGGCTTACTTCTTGCAGTGCCGAGACCTCCCCGAGGGGATGGACGATAAGTGGGTAGCCGAACACCCTCATAATTGGAAGCAAATGGAGCGAGCTTCTCGGCTACGCCCGCGCTGGGGAATGGGCGGAATGATGGCGATTCCTCGAGAAGGCTTCGATCTTATTCGCGGGTTCGATGAACGTCTCCATACCTACGGCGGCGAGGATCTCGATTTCGCGCAACGCGCCCGTCGCGCTGGATACCGAACGGTGTGGATTGATGACCCTGAGGTACGCATGTACCACATGTGGCACCCCAAGACGATTAACACCGTTAATCAGACCGACGAAGGCAGAGAAGCTGTTCGCTTCAACAAGTCCGTCGTCCAGCACGACAAGTCCTTCGTAAGAAATACCAGTGAGTGGAGGCATCGCCGCGGGGGCGAAAAACCGGCTGTGTCAGTGGCGATTTCCACATATAACCGTGCGGATTTCCTTAGAGAGACAATCCTCTCTGTTCTCAACCAAACCATGCAGGATTTCGAAATCGTCATCGTCGACGACGGTGGTACTGACCATACGAAGCAAGTCGTAGACAAATTTAACGACTCTCGAATTAAATATTTTTGGCAGGAGAATCAAGGAATCTCCGCTGCTCGAAACCTTGCAGCCGAGAAAAGCACCGGCTTCTATACAGCTGTCATCGATGACGACGACCTTATGCACCCTAACCGGCTCCAATGGCAGCTAGAAGGAATCGAGGCCGGCGCCGTTGGTAATGTTGGTTGCTTCATCAATTTCGAGCACGACGACGGAACAATGCAGCTCTTCGTAGGAAAGAACCCGACCGCGGAACGTTCCATCCCGACAGGTTCTGCGCCCGGTCACGGTACCTGGATGCTACAAACAGACGTCATTCGAAAGCTGAAATATGATCCGTCTCTGTCCAGTGGAGTAGACAATAACTTCTTCCTTCGCCTGCTTCGCTCTGGCTACAAAGTAACCCACACGGGTAAACCCGTCACGCTTAGGCGCATGCACCCCAGCCAAGTAACTAACACAGACGCTGGCAATCAAACCCGCGCAGCTGCTGAAACTCTCAACTTTCTGCGCTGGCGCTATGACGGAGCACAGCGCAAGATCGCCGAAGAGCGAGCTAATGCCACACCTCAATGGCCAAAGATTGGTGATAGGCAGGAGATGCTGGAAGAAGCACGTCGCTTCCTGCCCGACCATCTCATCACCAGAAACTTGATCGTTACCTCACCTCTACCCCAAGCGGAGTGGACCGGCCAAGTTGCCTCTACGCGGGTCCATCTGCTCCAAAGCGAGGGAAGCGACACCGAGGAAATCGTCACTGATGTTTCCATTATTCTCGCCGCTAGCTACGAAGATATGGTCACACTGCGCCAAAATGGGGCCGAATTCCGTGTTGATGTGGCGAATGACGAGGCACCTAGGGATCCGTTAAACGTTCTGGCAAACGGGATTATTCCTTCCCTGAGTACCAGCGAGCATGATGCAGTGTATGCATTATTCGTTCAATCCCCATCAGAAGATAAATTTAACGTGTTCGTAGGCGACCACAACTCAATCGCCGCCAAGCTTGACACCCTAAGTGATAAAGCCAATGCGTTTGTAGTAGGACCTAAGCACTTCGAGGCAGATAATGAAGTTTAAACGAATTCAGGAACCGGGACACCGAACTGGCTACGAGGCCATACTCTCGGAATACGACTCTATCCCCCCAAGCAACAAAATCATCATTGATGAGTTGCCGGAAAAAATCGACCCGAACCGCGAAGCCATTGCTCTATATCTCATCTTTGGACAGTGGGTAGGTTCCGATTTTGCAGTCCCCCAGTGGATGTCCCCTCCTACAGGTGAAACCATCGCTAGGGCCGCATCTCCTATCACCGTAAACCCAACTCCTTTTGAGTACTACCCGAAGGGCCTTCCTATCGGCAACCGAGATCTTTTTTGCTCAGACTCAGTCGAGTTCACAAACGAGAAACCTACGGTATCAGTTCTCCCTGCTCACTCTTGGTCTGGCGCACTACGGGGCTTCGATTCACTTATGATTTCTTCTAACGCCTTCACTTTCCAAGAAAGTGTCGAAGACGTGGCTCCGCTTGTAGGAATTGCTGTTCTTTTCGCTGAAGATCTGAACGCCGATTCCATCTGTGTCCGAGCTAGTCTGACCGAATCTGAAGAAAGCCGCATAGCAGAGCTTCTCTCAAGCGTCCGCCTGGGTTTTAAGGTTATTAAAGAATAACCAGCCCGAAATAAGGTCTCTCGCAAACTCTCGCGAGAGACCTTGGCTTTAATCGACGGTCAAGCCTCTAAAGTAATCAAGAGTCTCCTGAATACCTCGTTCAAGGTCGTACTCGGGCTTCCAGCCTAAATACTTTCTTGCCTTGGAAGAATCCAACGAAGAACGAGGAACATCGCCCAATCTAGCTGGGGCAAACTCTGGGTTGTCGGCCACGCCCGCCGCCTTCGCCACTGCGGTGTGTAGATCCCTGTCACTGGTCTCAACCCCAGTACCGATGTTGAAACGTCCATAGTTACCAGGCGTTGTAGCAGCCAGAAAGAAAGCTCGAGCAACGTCTTTGACGTACACGTAGTCACGGGTATTGGAGCCCTCGCCAAATACCTTCGTAGGGTCACCGCTCAAAAGCCGCTGGCTGAAAATCGCAACCACCCCTGCTTCACCATAGGGGTTTTGACGCGGCCCATAAACATTAGCGGGCGCTACGAAACTAACGTTGACTCCGTATAGCCGATGGAACATTTCCAGATACAGTTCGCCGGCAGCTTTACTCGCAGCGTACGGAGACTCAGGCGCAACGGGAGCCACCTCATCCACAGGAAAACTTGTTGGGCTGCCATAAATGGATCCTCCGGAGCTGGTATGGACGATTTTCTGCACGCCACAGCGACGGGCGGCATCCGCTAGTCTAATCGTTGAAATAACGTTTAACTCGGCATCCTCGACTGGATCCGACACAGAACGCCGTACGTCAATCTGGGCCGCGAGATGAAACACAACATCGGTTGGATATTCTGTAAAGTACGCACCGAAATCGAAATTCCGGATATCACCTTCAATGACTTCAACTGCTCCGGATCTCAATGCGGAAGCTAAATTGGATTTTCTCCCCGAAGAAAAATCGTCCAACACAGAAACAGAGTGCCCCTCAGAAACCAACAAATCCACTAAGTGAGAACCGATAAATCCGGCTCCTCCAGTAACTAGAGCACGCATGTCAATAAGAGTAGCACCCCCTCATGAATTCCTGGCAGTTAACTGTGGCCGCATGAAGCACCAGGCGGCTACAACTCTCATTTCTTTCACCCGATATCTCCCGCTAAGGAAGTTAAAAAAATACATGCCGCGGGACCGCTTTCGCACAAAAGCTATGGCCAAAGTTCACTGCATTAAAGGCGGCGCATTACGAAGGTCCATCGATGGTCAAGTCATTTGGTCAATAGGTACGAGGTCGAGAAGTTTGAATGTACTATGACTGTGTGAGTTACGATCCCAGAAACCTAATTGCACTAATAACGGACGAGGTTTTGAGCCCTAAGTTAGCTATCAATACGTACGATAGCGTTAAATCCCGCACGAAACTCATGCTGGGGGAAGCAAGGAGTCGAGGTTGGGAGACCAAAAAGGTCAAAGATGGCACATGGATATTCTTAAATAAGGGTAAGACAGTGGGAGGAACCGTTTACCACGGTGCCTCTACCCAAAGCATGTTTGCTAGAAGGGTTTCAAACGACAAACAGGCCACAAAGCTGACTCTTCAAGCAAACAACGTACCGACGCCAAATGGCCAGAAGTTTAATTCCGACACTAAGGCCGAAGCCCTCGAATACTTTGAGAGGCAAGACCGACCCGTCGTAGTTAAACCGAACGGCGGCACCCGAGGTCGTGGCGTGTCTTTGAATGTCAAAGATGAACAGACCTTTGAAAAGGCTTGGTCCAAGGCAGTTAACAGCGGCTATGGCGACGAAATAGTCATCGAAGAATACTTCGCTGGTTTCGATATCCGCGTCTTGGTGATCGGTGGCCGTGTACGTGTAGCTTGCTCTAGACTTAACGCATTCGTAATTGGGGACGGCGAGCATACCGTTCAACAACTGGTCGATATCGAGCTTCAGCGCCGACAAGCTGACGCCTACCTGAAATCGACTGGAATTACTGTAGATGAAGATTGGCTGGACGAAAGCCCTTGGTCAATTGATCAAGTGCCGCAGAACGGAGAAGTCATAATCCTAAATCCGATATCCTCCGTCGGTGGAGGCGGATTCACGCTAAACGTTATCGATAAAATTTCCCGTCAACACATCGCGGTCGCGGAACGCGCAGCACGCGCCTTCCCCGGAACAGGGACAGTGGGCGTGGATATTTTTACTTCTTCCTTACTACCGGATGCTGAAATCACCGTCCTAGAGATTAATACGCAACCGTTCTTCGACATACATCATTATGTAAGTTACGGCGAACCGGTAAACGCGGCTAGCTTCATCGTAGACCAAATCGAGCGGACGCAACTGCTCTACTCCTAGTCACAAAGTGAAGCCCCGATCGAAACTAGTTCGACGTACCGCCACAAAATCCACGCATCGGTTCGGAGCTAAGAGTTAGAACCAAAGTGACTAACTTCTTCGCCTCACCGCGTTGCTAGACTATCGAAGATAATTAACTTAGTACCAGCTCAGATGATTGGAAATACATGCGTACCGAGCACCTAAACCACATTCTGGATTCTTTGCCAAACCTTGAACAAAATTACTGGCAAGATGGTTACACCACTGGAATACACAACGCTTGGATTCGGACTGTCCGCCGCTCGGGGCACAACTTCGATATTGACCGCTCGAAGAGGAATCGTCCGTATATCACTCTCAAGGATTCCGCGGATGTTCCCATCGGCGTAGTTACTCCTTGGAACGTTCCGACGTGCACTAAGACAGCAGGGCGCATTTGCCAGAACAAAATAAAAACGCAAGAAGTCCTACACGCCGCTGGTATTGATGTTCCTTGGTATCGGGTGTTTGGACCGGACGAAGCCGACGAAGCCATGGCCACTGCTTTTGATCAAGGCCGGGAAGAAGTAGTGGTCAAAGCTCCAAGCTTCTCTCAAGGCTTGGGTGTGTTCCTCAACGTCACTGAACAGGACTTCAAAGATCGTTTCCACGAATGCGTTGAAATGCAGAAAGAACGTAAGCGAGAGCCCTCAGTAATAGTCCAAGAGATGGTAGACGGCTTCGAATTGCGCGTCACCATTGTGGAGGGAGAGTTTTTCGGTTCCATCGTCCGAATCCCCGCTTACGTTACCGGCGACGGCACCCACAACATCGAAGAGCTGATGTCGTTAAAGAATAAAGAGCGTCAGAAAGATCGCGCACGAAGCAAGCGACTACTCCGTCGGAACGCGAATATGGAGGCATTCATGCGCTCCAATTCGGTCTCCTTCTCCGACGTACCTCAAGCAGGAGAACGAGTTCTGCTCAGCGCCATCTCTAATATTTCTTTCGGCGCTGAAACCGCAAACATCACTGATATTGTTTCCGAGGAAATTAAAGACATCGCTCTTAAAGCAGTTGCCGCTATTCCCGGGTTGTACACGGGAGGCGTGGATATCATGGTGGATAGCTTGGACGACGATAAGCCACGAGTTCTTGAAGTCAATTCTTTCCCGCATGCAACATCATTTATTTACCCCACTTACGGGGAATCTATCAACCCCGTCGCCCACTTTCTGGACTCGTACTACGCACAACACAAGTTCGCAGCGGGTAAGGAAAACAATTTCTCGCCAAAGGAAAAGCAGATGCTTTCTTCTCGACATGACTTTTGCAAACTGAAGTTGAAGCTTTTCCCCACAGAGGAGTAAAAGTTGAAGTCGGGTGGCAGGTCTTAGCTATACTGCCCGACTTTTTTCCTTGTACTAGTCATCTTTCTCCGTTAGCCATTCTTTACGTAACCATCGGTCAGCGACGTACAAGCGCCAGATGAATTTCACGATTTCTCTTTGAGACGACTTTTCAGGAACGCATAGCTCTCCATTTGCGGCCGCTTCCATAATCGCCCCAAATTCGGGAGTGACTTTGGAAACTAATAGTTCCCAGTTATCAGATTGCGACAACTCTTTAGCCATCTGGATGGCCACTTCTTTGGTGTACTCAATCGCTATTGAGTCTTCTAGTCGGGGATCCACATGTAAATATGAATCGCTTTCATGAGGAGGAACCTCGGCGTAGCACTGAGCAAAGGAGTCACTTCCTAGGTTTTCATCCGGACTAGAGCCCTTAAACCGCCACTTATTGCCGTTTGACAAAGGAATGCGGTTAGCCTCCGGCCAGATTATTTCTAAGGCATTAAAAAGAACGCGTTGTGAAACCTTCTCTGTCATCGTCATAGCGTCGGAAATTGCAGCAACCTCTTCATCGGCGATCGGGTAAGCAATGACTGCATCACGCTCGTAAAGAATAATGTGTGCGTGTAACCAGCGTCCCGACCTAAAGTTTCGAGCAAATAGATACAAATACTCAAGATCATTAGAGGTTTCTACTTGACGCTGCCATTGTTCAAGAAAATCGGCGTATAGCGCTCGGAGCTCATCGTTCACGAACCATCCAGCCTGCCGCCGCAGTGCGTTCTGCAGGCCCACCTCAGAGTAGCGAAGTTTCTTCGCCTGGCCGCCCTTCATTAGAGGCCACTGCCCTAACATGATCGCATCACCGGCAACCCGCGGAGAAGAACCGTAATAGATAGAGGTATGCGGTTCAGATGCGGGGATACCATCGGACATGAGAATCGTCCGATCAACCTTTTCTGCTAGGCTCGGTCGGTCAACCGGAACCGGCGAAGTTACTTCCAAGTGCTTATCGGCTGCTCGGCACAGTTGATGTGCAACTCGGACTTCCTCATCGCCCGGTTTGCCAAAGGTTAACCCATAAACAGAATGATCCGAGTCCTTAACCAGCCCAAGTAGTAACCGACTGTCTTTGCCACCGCTCATCCGTAGTTGAACGTTTTTGCCCGAAAAATTCTCCAATGCTCTCTGCGTGGAATCTTTTAGAGCAACGGCGAGTGCCTTAGCCGCTTCCTCCTCAGAGTGGAAATTGGGGAGTTTAGCGATTAAACCTGCTGGGCGAGATATAATCTTCACCTCTCCGCCATCAATATCAAGTGCTTCATCTACAGCAATCGTAGATACCCCTTCGAACGGGGATACAGCATCGAGGCTGAAACCAAACATTAGATACCGATCTAGAAAGTCAGTATCCAATGCCACAGGTAAGGCTCCGCCGTCTGCTCTTGCGATTGCAGCGAGAAGGGGGCGGTTGCTAGCAAAAACATAATCCTCTGTCTCGGCGTAATGCACAGCTTCTAGAGCTGGAATTGTATTCCATAGTGTGACTCGATCGCGATAGCGCTCGCCCCAGATCGCCGTATAACTGCCCCAAACGGGATTGGTGTAAACAACTCCGCCGCCGCGCCTGGCTACCTTCTCTAGTAACAACTCGGAGACATTCTGGCCGCTCGAGTGAGCCCACCAATCTTTTTTTGCGACGATGCCGTTGGATTCGCTCTTCCTTTTCCAGACACCTATGGATGCAGTTCCGTGCTGCCCAGGTGAGGAAATTTTTACTTTACTGTGATAATGATCGCCGACTAGACTGCGGTATTTTTGGAAGCATCGCCGGAGCAGTTCAGAATTATGGTCGGCAAGATCGTCAGTCAAGGTAGAGCGGAGCTTTTTCTTGGGCACCGCCAAAAGGTATATGGACATCCTGACTCCTAGATACTTCCCTTACGCTCTGTCTCTTTAACGGCATTATGCTGACCAGTCAAGGCATCAATCCACTCGGAGATGATTTTCTTAACTCCCCAACGTGAGGCGTATCCGCGTGCTTTTCGCCCCTCTTCATGAAATTTCTCCGGATCGCGTAGATCTAATATACGTCTGATTGCGGAGTCCTTCCCCCCGTCTACATACGGTCCAAAGATACTCTTCGAGCCCTCTCGCTCCCACACAATAGGAACTGCACGCGAAGCCATCCCTTCGGCAGGCGCGAGATGAAAGCTTTCCACATCACTTGGCGATAACACAATGCCGATTTTCCTAAACCAAGACGCCATATCTGGCCCAAAATCTTCAAATACCACATGATCCCTTAGGCGCTCGTTGGAAGCAATAGATGAGAAGAAGTCAAAGTACAACTGCTTCTGCAGCGGTTTATTCCATTCATGAGGGTATTCCCAAGGGGCCCTGCCTCTGATGTGAAGGATATACCGGTCGTCTAGTTCTAACAGCTCTTCGAACAGCGAAACGGCTCTATCTGGCCTCTTTAAAAAAGGAACGTAGCCAACCAGCCCGATGTGAAACTGAGCCCCGAATAGCTTTTCCCGGTCGAAGTCCACTAAATCAATAGCATTAGGAATCACCCGAGTAACTGTGGATTGCAGAGGAAGCCGTTCCCGCGCCATTTCTTCATAATGCTGCGAGACGAAAATTAATTCGTCTACAGCCTGCCAGTCAATTTCTTTCATCCACGGACCTGGTCCACGAAGTTCAAATCCATGTAGCCGACTAATCAGTCTCTGCCCTGGTCGCTTATGCTGCGCATACCACCGAACTGAGGGACCACACCATTCGCAAAGTATTACGTCCGCCCAATCCACCAAACTTCGGCTGCGGTTCTCGTCGTGTTCGTGTAAAGACGTCCACACATCCTTTTTGATTTCAACTCGTGGATTCCTCTCAAGCGCGTCCACTAATTCGCCCATGAACTTGAAATCATGGGAGGCAATAACAACCTTAATAGTCTCCCCGGGTGCAGCCTTCCCGATATGACGGATTACGCCAGCTGCTTCGAAATAACGAGTCAGCCGGTCTACTGCGGAGTCCATAGAAAAACTCGCTACCTTACTCCGGACTATTGGGCTCATTGAGTCAAGCGAATTAGCGGCTTTGGCAATAACGACGGCGGCGTCCTTCGATGTGGCCGTCGCATCGATGAAGAAGGGATAATCCCTACCGAAAAGAGACCGACTATCATCGTTATAATTGACTAAGGCCGGAGTTCCCAAAGCAGAATATTCTAAAGCTTTTGTAGACACCTCTAGGCTGGAATCTAGTACCGCTGTACGCCAACCTAATCCAATATGGGCCGACGAAATCGCGGTCATGGACTCATCCCGAGAGACGCCACCTAACCATTCAATTCCGCTATCGGGGTCCGCTGCAGACTTCTCTAGCGCAGCCTTCATACGAACGTGCCAAGAAGGATCCTTTTTATCCCTGTTTATCTTATCCCCAACTACTAAGAGCTCTGACTCAACTCCCAGCTCTTTGAGATGCTTGGGAATTTCCAGCATTTCAAGCGTTTTCCAGTCTTTAGCCATCTTTCCGGCATAAACAATACGGAGCTTGTCCGACTGTCCGAAGCTGTCCCCGATCTTCTTCCTAGAAAACGCCTCACTCGGTATCATTGGAAGCATCAAGCAAGTCTTCCCAGCTGCAAAAGGCGCAATGGATTCCAGATAACTTCGTGCCGCTTCAGTTTGTACAAATACTCTCCGACAGTTTGCTGCGATTCTTTGCAAACGGCCGATATTGTTCTTGGAAAGTTTGGTGACCGGGAAAGGAAGATCCGTTATATAAGCCCAAAGAATTGGGGCCAACGTAGACGACTTGCTAAATGCATGGCCCAGATTAAGTCCTCGGGAAACGAGAATATCAGCGCCGACCTCGTTGACCAGCGACTCTATGACACTAACGGCAGCATTCTCTCCCATTGGAGAAGTGTTGTTCGGAGGAAAGTGTAAAACAACGTTTTCAATACTGTCTACGGACTGTAGTAGACGGTAATTCTCCGGCTTCATTTTGAGCTGAAGATGCACTTCGTCGAATATCTTCGATAGTGTTTCGGTTATTGACATGAGCCAGATCGACGAACCATCGACGACATTCGGGCTGATATCTCCATAAACTACAGCAGTGCTCATTTCTTACCTCACTTACGCGCGTACGCGTCGATAGCCTTTATCACTGGATTTGCTATTTCGGCTCCCTGAGATTCTTGGTTTAAGCTCCGAGGCAGCACAACATCAGCGGTGTCGCGTAAAACGCTCGTCATGTGTGAGGAAGGTGCATTGGCCACGACAACTGTAAGAACATTACCTAGCCTTTTAGCTTTCAAAATCTCGGTATGGAGTTCTTGGAAAAGACGCGTTCCCTGAGCCGAAAGACTTCCGAACCAGCGACCACGCGTTAAGAACGCTTCCTCGATGACGAGCCAAGAAACGTCGTTGCTCGCCTTAGCCAAGTCAAAAGCAGAATCTATTTTCTGGACGGAGCAGAAACCTGAAAGACTTTCGAGGAGATCGGAAGAGCCTAAGACCGCTACCATTCGAGTCATTTCGTTAGAAGGATAAAGCAATTCCCATAGTTTTTCATGGGACCCTTCACCCGTGTCTTGCTGCGCGGCCTGTCGCCCAGCCACGTGTGAATTAGGCTTATTCACGGTCTTCGAAGCAGAGATGCGACTAGGGGCAAAATAGGATAGGGGCTCCGTCATCCTTTCCCTTTCGGCCTTCTCTGCTTGCAACAAAGCTTCAACCGCGGAATCGATCCGAGTTAGTTTCTCTTCTTGAAGAGTTAGTTTCTTTTCTTGAAGCGATTGACTCTCTCGCGACTTGGCTACACTACCCGACATGTTTCGCAGCAATGACAAATCTTTGGCCACTGACATTAAATTGCGGTAATCCTGTCGGCGTCGTGCCTCTACGCGTCTTGCCCAAGAAACGCTCAAGACTAGAATCAAGGCCCCTATAAATACCGCCGCGATTAGCAGCACCACTCGAGCAAGATCGCTCGTCAGCACCGCTGCGATCAAGGAGAGAGCAGTGAACATGACGAGCAACGCGATTGATCTACCGGATTCCAACCTCTTCATGCTAGGAATCAGCTCCACATGCCGCGTGTGTCAACAATGTTCTTACCTTCCAAGAGTCTCTTATCGAGACTCTTGAACGGCGTATGGTCGACCAATACAACCACAACGGAGCTTGAAGATATCGCGTCAGAAGCTTCGACCAGCTTTACCTTTTCAAAGGAGTTTAGGCTTTCAGGAAGCGCATCCACGTTAGGTTCTGCCACCAGAATGTCCTTTTCGGGCCACGTCTCTGCAAGCTGTCGGACGATAGACAAGGCAGGGGATTCTCTCAAATCATCGATATCCGGCTTAAATGCTATTCCCAGTGCAGCGATAGAATTTGCATTCTCAGCCTCTACAGCTTCAGTGATTTTGTCGATAACATAAACAGGCTTGCCGTCATTAACTTCCCTCGCCGTGCGAATCAGCTTGGATTCCTTCTGAGCTGAAGAGACAATGAACCACGGATCAACTGCGATGCAATGGCCCCCCACGCCTGGCCCCGGATTCAGGATATTCACACGCGGATGATGGTTGGCGAGTTCAATTAGCTCCCAGACGTCAATACCAAGCTTGTCTGAGATGATTGATAGCTCGTTAGCAAAAGCAATATTCACATCCCTGAACGAGTTCTCTGTTAGCTTCGCCATCTCAGCGGTGGTTGCATTTGTCAAAAGCATTTCACCATTGCAAAAGGACGAGTACAGGTGCTGCGCTCTTTCTGATGCCAGAGGACTAAGACCTCCGATAACTCGGTCGTTAGTAGCCATCTCTTCCATAATCTTTCCTGGCAGCACCCGCTCAGGGCAATGAGCAACCAGAAGAAGGTTGGTACTCTCAGGATCTGTCGACAGATCAGGTCTTTCAGCTAGAAGAATTTCAGCCATCCTCTCAGTGGTCCCTGGAGGGGATGTGGATTCCAGAACCACTAACGCCCCCGGTCGAAGCACAGGCGCAATATTCCTTGCGGCCGCTTCAATATAGGACATGTTGACTGAATAGTCTTCATTGAAGGGCGTCGGGACCGCGATAATATACGCGTCCGCTTCCGCCACTTCCGTGTCAGCCTTGAGGTGTCCATCGGCAACCACGTTTTTCAATAGAGCTTCGAAGCCGGGTTCAAAAAACGGCACTTCGCCCTTATTAATTTTCTCCACATGGCTCTCATTGACATCCACGCCTAATACAGAGATACCGGAATCAGCGATAAAGGCCGCAGTGGGAAGGCCAATGTACCCCAGCCCAACAACACATACTTTGTTTATGGATCCCAACCGCTTCACATCAGTGCTCACAAACCCCTCCTCGGGAGAATCATCTTTTCCTAATATCTTTTCCACGCGATAGAACAACCGCATATTATTCCACAAAGCAGGCGCTCCTACATTGGAAAACTCGGCCGAGCCCTCGAACTGTCTAGCATTCAACAGACTCGAAACTCTGACCAATACCAACCACCTGCCCGTTTGCGAGGAACGAAGTGTTTGAAATTTCCCAAGTATGCTGTCCCGCGTTTCTCATCTGAAGAAAATTAAAGCGGTCTGTTGAGTATATTTTCCCTCCCTTCCTCACCAGAGAACGGATAAAGGCTGTGTCTTCCCCCCGGGAAAGCGGTTCAAATTTATTTTCAACAAACGTTTGGCGGGGACCGAAAAATGTGGGTCCAGCTACAAAATTCGACCAGCGGTGCTCCCGCTCCGGCTGCCTGACTATTAACAGGTTTTCATTAGCCAAAAACGCGTAATTTGCTTGCTTCCCAACCAAGTCCGCCCCAGAAAAAGACCACGAGTGGTACATATCCAAAAGGTACGGTGCAAAGTAAAAATCATCATCATCGAACTTTGCAATAAAGTCACCTGACGAAGCGGCGATACCTGCATTAAGGCATTCGCCAAGCGAGGAACTCCGCTCCTCTCTAAGCACACGGTATTTATGTACGCCCGTCTCCTCAGCGAAGCTTCCAATCTCCCGATCGTCTGCCTCAATCCCGTGCAGCACTAAAATTAGCTCTACATCAACTCCGGCTTGACGACCTACTTGCTCAAATACATGTTTTAGTTGACCTCCCCGCACCGTAGAGCAGATTACACTGATTTTTGGTGTAGTCTGCAGACGCTCCAGTTCAGAAGGACTAACTCGCTCCAAAATCTCTTTCGCCCGAGATGTATAGGTGTGGCTCGTCCAGATCCTTCTTTGAGCCCGATGTACCAGCCTATCTCTCAACTCTGGGGAATTCACCAAAGCGCGAATAGACAAAGCGGCTTCTTCTCTACTGTCTACAAGGACTAGTTCAGTTGGATGAAAAGTTGTCTCCAAAGCTTTGCTCCATGTCGAGACTACAGGGGTACCAGAAGCCAGAAGTTCGAACACCCTACGGGAGCACATGCTAGGGCTATTAACCACAGAATTCACATTTAGAAAGACTTTGAAATTCTTGTAGGCCGAGAGCATTTTCTCGTAAGGCAGAGATCCTACGACCCTCTGAGAAAACGGTTGTGGGAAGAGGTAACGCTCATCTCCGCCCTCGAACCTGGAGAATATTCGGAGCCCGTCTTCAAGATGCCTCGATGCATCCATAGCGCCGCCCAGTAGCAGCTCCATTTGCTCACGACGCTCTGGGTATTTATGAGCAAAATACATTCCAGCGAAAGCCACGTCCCCTCTCTGATAGTTGGGAAAATCAGTCCGAATAGGGTTATGGATCGCGGGCTGGGCAGCAAAACTCAGAGGCCATACGCGGTCGTGTCCCAAAGCTTCCTTATAGGCACCTACCAAATTGGTGTCACTAGTAAACACGAAATCGAACAGACGCGCAGTATCTAAGAAGTCCTCAAAATGAGGAGGATCCTCTTTATTCCAGAAAACCGTAGGGATCCCGAGCTGTTTGCACTGCTCGACAACTGCATAAAGCTTGGCGCTAGGAGCAGAGCCGCCAGTCAACTGGTACCTCCAGGCTCCTCCATTTCCGGCCCAAGCACTCTCCACCATAAACAAATCAAGCTTTTGGGATTCGAGCTTCGCTTCCTCCCCAGGGAGGATCGGGACGATTGTAAATTCTTCTCCCCAGGCCAAAAGAGAAAATTCGTCCATAATCACGCCCACGCGGAGGTTCTTAAAGGGACCAATCCTGTTGGTTTTCCCCTGCGGGGTTACTGCCAGTGGATCAAACGTGGCGATTCTATTGCTTGTCTCTCCTACATTGAGTCGCCTTTTGGTTTGGCGAACTAGCTCGGAGAGACCTTCATCGCGAGCCACCTGACTCGCCCGCTTAGCATAATATTCAATTTGATTTACTATCTTGGCTAGTCTTGTGCTCTTGGTCATAGAGGCCACCCACTCCATCGAATTATTGTTTTGTACACAGCTTTATTTACCCGATTTTCATACGCCACGTTGAGCATTGGCCAAATTATTCTCCTAGTATTGAGAGGAAGACCTATAGAGGGACCTAACTCATATTCGGAATATCCCGCTGCTGCCCAATTAGTCATACGGTTTTCCCAATAGTAAAGGTCATAGAAACTTGCTAGTTCTGGGGAAACTGAGTCTAACTGCGTATAGGTTATGTACTTCCCCATCTCTTTGACAAGACGAGGGTCGGAGGAAAACGCACTCGTGGTAAATTTGTCCGCTAGAATTTCCCCGGTAACCGGCCCGTCGACCCTATCCCTATAAAAAGCTGTGCCGATTTCTCCACCAATCCCAAAAAGGACTAAGGAGTCTTGTGGGAAGTTTTGCCACATCGTTTTAGCTAGAGCCGGGAAACGAGCCCAACTAGGAAACGTCTGTTTATACGCGCTAGCGAACCTTCCTTCAAAAACAAACGGCTTCACTAGCGCTACCTTGTGTTGAAGACCAGAAAGCAAAGCTAGGAAGTTGGCCCCCTCGAGATCTCGAGCCCCCAAAGCATCCTTTTTCTCAGTGAAAACGTAAGTCATCGCTTTAGTGAAGTGCGCCTGGAAAAGATCAATGCACGACAACAGCACTATCAAGGAATCTTGGCCTGAGGTCAACGCGAGATACGATTGGTCAGCGGTATTGAGCCACGCTGAAGCTTGTGTTCGCAGCTCGCCAATTAGAATCCGAGCTACCTCCGTAGGCGAAAAGCCAGTAGATACCTGGTGCTTTTCCAATGGGAAAATGCGGGAGTGCTGGGCCTTTTCCCCGTCGAAAGACAACACACAGTTAGCGCTTACAAGACAAGTACAATCATGCGGTGTAATGCGTCCAGGTAACCATTTTCCCGCATCGCTAGCATAGTCAGGGTGGGACAGCACCCAATCTGCTCGCATTGTCGAGAATTCTTCGATTTCTCTGGCTACCAACACAGAATGTGAGGCGGCAAATAGTTGACCATGTTTGACGGCCCAGTAGCAACTTCTACTTGCCATCGCATCTACGTGAATACGCCATTGCCCATTGTACCCAACAATGATAACGAACCGGCCGCCCAGCCACAGGGCGTACTCATCAATCGCATCCAAGCGATTCTCGAACAGAATTAGATCAGCGATATTGTCAGCGACGAGGTTACTATCAGATGTTCTTTTCTCAGAGTCGATAGCCATCCCGAGCAAGGCAACTGAGACACCATTTTTCTGCACTGTTGCACAGGGAAGGTGTTCGTCCACCCTTAGGCACCCCTCACCTAGAGCCAATTCCTTCCAGCGCGGTGAAGGTGGTGGCAGACGAAACCCTTGGCTGCTGAACACATATCCACGTGTAAAGGCCCGCACTTCCCCATTGCTGCTGGCGGTTCGCTGCTTCTCCCCCTCAGCAGCATCTGCCAAACCTCGCCAAGATTCTTGCAGGGAGACTTTTGCAGGTTCATCCAGTTCCGGACCAAAAAAGCGAATTCCAACGGCTGCTTCGAATTTGGAACGGCCCCAAGCTACTCGACTCCCAACACTTTGTAGGATGGGGCGTGCGCCTCTTAGAATGGAAGCTAGCAAACCTTCTAGTCTCATGCCTCTCTCATACCTCTGCCGCTATTTCCTCGTCTGGTGTACTAATTTCTTGATCTCGTACTCCATCGAAGCATACGCAGAGCGAGTGAAGTGGAATGGCGCATTTCCCCACTTATGATTCTCGTCGGCTACAGTGCCATCAATCCTCGCCACAGTGATCCCTAATCTTTCTAAGGCCACATAATACTTACGGAACATTTCATTGTATTTTGAAGCAGATAAACCACCTATCCGGCCTGTTCTCTGGTTATCAGAGCGGTAATCAGCCCATTCTGGCGCCAAGACTAAGCACTTTTCCTTCAACCCTAGAAGATCCAGATACTCGCTAAAAAGAGCTGCAGCCCCCTGCCAACGCTGAAAGTGCTCATCGGAGCCAAAGTGAATCTTTCTCGCCCTTCTCAGCATCTGGGGCATGCCGTCTAGCCTCCTGAGTTCTGCACTGTTGGTGGCAATGCTTCCGTCTGGAAACTCCCAAACCCCGTTCCGTTCAACGACCAGGTCCCAGACAAACACATCAATGCCATCCTTATTCGAGACTTCATGCATGAGGTTTCCCGACAAATCACTCTCAAGCATTCGCTGCTGGAAGGAGCTTTCCAATTGGAAGTCGGGAACGTTCGATTTTGCGTCCGATCCCACGGAAAGCAAAGATTGGCGTGCCACATAACGGAGTACTTTGAAGTCAGTATGTTTTGCAAACTCAACAGTGTCTCGACTCACACACCCACCAAAAATAAACACCTGGACAGGCATGGCTCCCCCTTCCGAAGAAGTCGACTCAAAGTTTCCTAACTGCACACGATGATTCTAGACTATCCTCAGTGGCAGCCTAGACGTAAATATAGAGCAATCATCACAGTGGAGAAATTGTGGAATCACAAGTGAACAGTGACACCGGTAGTGCTCCCGAGGGGACCGCCGCAAATCTACAAAAGCCCAAGCGCGTTAAAAACTCTGATTTCCGCGACTTGGAGCTCATTGACGATTCCCAGTTATTTAACCTACGGAGCCGAGATAACCTCATTTCTTATACTCGTAGACTTTTTGAACGCCGACATTTCATCTTGGCCTACGCACGCAGTAGATCACTAAGCCAAGGCAGGAATATGTTCCTCGGACGAACTTGGCTTATCCTTCAACCAATTTTAGATGTTGCAGTTTATGCTTTCATTTTTGGCTACGTTCTTCACGTGTCTAGGGGAATGGATAATTTCATTGGTTTCTTAACAATCGGTGTAATTTACCTCAAGTTCGCAACCGGCGGTTTGTCCGCTGGCACTTCCGTAATCCGTGGGTCGAAAGGACTGATTAGTAGCTTTAACTTTCCAACGGCAGCCGTTCCGATTTCCACGACTATTAAACAGATGATCGATCATGCGATCCCCGCCATGGTTGCGATAATAGGGGCACTTCTGTTCCAACTTGATAAAGGAATCTCCTGGACTATAGTCCTCGTAATTCCTTTGTATTTCTTAATCCACTGTTTCTCGCTAGGTTGCATGTTTATTGTGGGACGAGCTACAGCATTTATTCCCGATCTATCATCGGTAGTGGGAATCATCAATCGAGGTCTCTTTTTCATTTCGGGTGTCTTCTTCGATCTGAGCAAATTCGATAAAAATCCTCATATCCAAGCGATCATGCAAGCAAATCCTATTTATCAATTTCTCACCGCTGTGCGACAACTGGTCTTAGACGGCGAGGTACCGCCCTTAGGCACATGGCTTTACATCGCAGCTTGGTCTTTCGGTCTATTGATTATTGGATACTTCTACTTTTGGCAAGCCGAGGAAAGGTACGCAGTTGTCAAGTAACCCTACGGTTGTGGCCCGTAATCTCAAGAAGTCTTACTACCTCAATCGGTCTGGTTCTGAGCATCTTTTATCGAAAAAACTCTCAAAACATACCGTCGAAGCAGTAAAAGACGTTAGCTTCGTAGCTTATTCCGGAGAGTCGATCGGAATTTTGGGTAAAAACGGCTCAGGCAAGTCCACCCTGCTCCGAATGATTGCTGGATCATCGAAGCCCGATTCCGGCGATGTCTATGTTTCCTCTCAACCAACTCTGCTGGGCGTCGGAGCAGCTCTCCAATCAAGTTTAAGTGGTCGCCAAAATATTAACTTAGGTCTCTTAGCAATGGGGCTAACTCCAGCAGAATCGTCAAAGCTCGTTGACTCAATCATCGATTGGGCAGATCTCCGTTCAGCAATTGATCGTCCCCTTAAAACTTATTCTTCAGGCATGAGATCCCGGCTGACTTTTGCAATCTCGACAGCAGTTCGGCGTGAGCTACTGCTAATTGACGAAGCTCTTTCCACCGGAGATTCGACTTTCAAGGCGAAGGCCAAGGAACGAATGGATGAGTTTCTCAATGGAGCGGGAACAGTTTTTCTCGTTTCCCACGGTGCCGCGACAATTCAAACCCACTGCTCCCGTGCTATATGGTTACACGAAGGCGACATGATTGCTGACGGAGACGCAGAAACCGTGACTACTAGCTACCGTGTCTGGGGAAACAGGGTCAGTACTGGAAAACTTGAAGAAGCTGACCAGATTATCAAACGCCAACGGAAAGCGTTTAAGCCCCAGAAAATCTTACTGGACTCTGAGGCCGCCAAGTTTTTGACGCGTTTATCTTCCCCTGAGCAGCTCTAAGTACAGTTCCTCCAGGATTTGTGCGTTCCGTTGCCATGAGCGCTTTTGGGCCCATTCTTTTAGCTTCAGTTGGTTCACAGTTAGCTTCCCTTGGCGGACTAAGTTAACTGATTGAGCCAGCGCAGAGGGATTATCCGGTTCAACCTTAATCATCAACCCGCCGGTAATTTCATTTAACGCGGGTAAATCACTCCCAATTACCGGTACTCCGTGAGCCATAGCCTGTAGTGGTTTCAGCGGAGTGACTTTCCTGCAAACTTCAACGTCCCGCCGCGGCACAACCAGCACGTCCAAGGCTGCGTACCAAAAATGTATATCCGAAACCGGCTGTTTTCCGGTAAAGATAACCCGCTCGTTCAGATCGAGTTCATCGACTAATCTTTCGAGTCTAGGTAAAGCGGCCCCGTCTCCTACGATGATGAGAGTTGCGTCAGGAATCTCCTTCATCGCAGCTATAGCGATGTCCAGTCCTTCATAATCGACAACTGACGTAATGGCACCGATTAAGAATTGCTCCCCAATGCCTAATCGCATCCGAGCGCGCATTTTGTCAGAATGAACTTTAAGCTGTTCCACTTCAAGAGCGTTCGGAACGACCTTGATTTTCGACTCGGGAACGCCCCTAGAGGTTAGATCCGCCTGCGATACCTTACTTAACGCTATTACTTTGTCTGCAGCCATCATCGCTGTCGTTTCG
Source organism: Corynebacterium sp. c25Ua_47 (assembly GCF_039907205.1). Classification (NCBI taxonomy): domain Bacteria; kingdom Bacillati; phylum Actinomycetota; class Actinomycetes; order Mycobacteriales; family Corynebacteriaceae; genus Corynebacterium; species Corynebacterium sp. c25Ua_47. The sequence continues at coordinate 31,897 of NZ_JASBOH010000019.1, forward strand.
GCCTTACGCGCTAATCGAAAAAATTCCGAACCTTGGCGTTCCTCCGAGTCCGGAAACTGCGAAGCCCACGTGCTTTCGGGTTCGCCTCGCACTTCATAAATCCACGGCACTTTAAGTTGGGCTGCCGCTCGCGCCACTACGCGCGCATTCGTGTACGGAGTAGTGGTATGGAGTATGTTTACCTCATTCTCCTTCGCAAGTCTTACCAATTGTTTGACCGCCAAATCTTCTTGGCGAGACACAGAAAAAGGAGGAAGTACGGAGCCTAGAACAAAATATTCGATATCTTCATTGACGAAACTCCGCCCATGATGAAATCTACCCACGTTTTCCGGATAACCATATCGTGTGCTGGCAAAGGCGTCGATTCCTTGTGCAGTTAAGCTCTTGACTAGTGCTTTAGATCGAAGTGTGTATCCGGATTGGGTGTAAGGCAAAGCGTTCGTGAAGTGGAATAGTACCCGCGGGACAGCTGAGTTACTTTCACGGTTGACCGCCCCCTCGAAGCATTCATTCGACTGGAGCTGAACAAGTTTACTAGACAGATGACTCTCAAACGAGAATGTCAGTGGCCTAAGGAATCGTGATTGTTGCAGCTCGCTTAGAGCCCTGCTGAATTCTCCGGCTTCGGCGGACTCGTACCCACGGCTCCTCATTAGCGAAAACACAAGATGCGCTACCTTCGCCCATGCTCGGGCCTCCTTAGGCCCTGAGTTTAGGCGCATGAATTCAACCATCTGCTTCGAAAATCGCACAGGATCTTGCACAAATCCCACAAAATTGGTGGACCCAAACCTGATAACCGAGCGGCCAACTCCAGCGAGCACTCTTACAACTCCATCTGCTTCAAAAACTTTGCAATCAAGCCGGGGACCACATGGTTCCTTTCGTTCTCAACCCAAAGTCGAGCCTTTTCACTTGTCTTTAGCGACAATTCACCTCTAGCCATAGCACACCATAGATCTGCTAGGGCTTCTGGTGATTCAGGAGGGACCGCGTAGCCGGCGTCCAACGATTCAATCAACTTGACCGACTCACCGGCTACTACACCTGTTATTGGGACCCCATACTCCATGAGCTCAAATAGTTTGGAAGGGACTGTTCTCTCCAAAGGCTTCCAATCAGTTAAATGGACGAGCGCGGTGTCGGCCCAGTGGTAGTAGTCTGAGATTGAGTCAGCCGACTTACGCTTGATAAACATAGCGGAAACTCTCCTCCGCTTCGCGTAGTCTCTAACAGATAAGCGAGCATCTCCCGAACCCACAAATTTTAGGTCGACAGACACACCACGACGTTCTGCTATCTCCGCTGCATCTATCACATTCTGAAGATGCTGGGCACGCCCGATGGTTCCTGCGTAAAGAACTTTAAGAGGTTTCTCTCCTAGGCTCGGCCTCGATTTCCGATCCAAGCTTCCTCGGGGAAATACATTTCTTATTGTAACCATATTTTTAATAACCGTTGAGTTCTTTAGCAGCTGAGGTCGATCCTGAAAATCTGACTTCAAATCATCCGCTGTAAATATGACGCCGTCAGCTTGTCCCAAGACAAAATAGAGTGACCTAGAAACTACCAAACTAACTAACTGCATTGGCCCTCTACTCAGGATTTTATGCTTCAGCGAAGGATGCTCGACCCCTTTATTCCACTCACTCGAATAGGCCAAGAGATCGGGCCACGCGTCTCGTAAGTCGATGGCCAATTTCGCACTTGAAATCTTAGCTGCCACAAAGGCCACCACGGCAGTTGGCAAAGCTGGGATAGTACCTATAACCAGGTCAGGCTTCCAAGATTGCCGAACTCCGAACTCTTTTAGTACTGCATAGAGCGACCCCAGAGCGATTCCTGCCTGGCCCATTGCACGCTGAAACAAAGAGCCACCACAAGGAATAAATCCGCTCCGGATGACTAAATCTACAGCGCTACCCGTTTCTTCCTCCATTCGAGAGCGAAAGAGGGACGCACGCCACCAGTAGCTAAAAGAGATTTGTCGATCGGAAACCGGCGGCGGGGCAACAACCCTAATCTCGTGGCTTTGAGACTTTAAGATGCTGGCGAGCCATTCCCAGCGACGCTGCGGCACGTTATTTTCGGGCGACCAATACTGCGAAATGATGAGGATCCGCAATTTTCCCTCTTTCCTTAGTACTAAAATCGTCGTTCTCCAACGCCAGCATCGTTATGAGCCGCCATTTGCAGTTTACTGGTTGCCATAAAACTAGTCTTTTTCTTGGCATCTTTACACAGCGAAACCCACTGAGGGTTGCGTCCCCTTGTGTGGTGTAACGCTTGCTGATGGTGGGCCCCGAAAAGTAGTGGGCGGCCTCCGCCAGTTAACCTTTCGACTCAACTACCACATCTCACCGAAAGCCCTATGACGATGACCGCTGCACCGCATTCTATCGATCCGACAACCTATCTGGATGATCTGCTCGCCCAGGCCTCTCTGAAGCGCTACATGTCACTGACCGAACCCGAGCACACTAAACACCTCATGCACCACCCAGGAGATCATCGTGGCGACCACCACCAGCTAACC